>CAZYFB010000084.1:0-5604 GCA_964646655.1 uncultured bacterium | reverse complement strand
GTTGTTGATTTTGATGTTAATATATCATCAACTGAAATAAGAAAAAGTATTGCTAATGGGCAGATTCAAAAAATCAAAAATTTCTTAAATAAGGGTACAATTGATATTATTAATAGTAATAATTTGTATAATACAATATGACAATTAATGATGATGGAACAATATTAGGTATTTTATTATTAATAAATAATATTTTACCATTTATACTATTTATGATAGGTTGTAGTTTTTTATATTTTTCATCTGAGTCATTTATTGATAGTTCTATAATAATATCTCAAAAACTAAACATATCACCAATTATCATTGGAGCTTCAGTTATTGCTCTAGGTACAAGCTTACCTGAGTTATTAGTTTCACTTTATTCAATATTTACATATGATAATCCAAATGACATAGAAAATTTTGTATCTTCAAGTATAGTCATTGGAAATATTTTAGGCTCAAATATTGCAAATATAGCTTTAGTTATGGGCTTTTGTGCATTTATATATAAAATATCTTTTCAAATAAATGTATTAAAAGATTTATTGTTTATAACTATTCTCGGATTTTATGTTCTGTTATGTGTTTATTTTGAGTTTACTATAAATTATTTTCACGGAATAATATTATTATCATCATTTGCTTTATATTTTTATTATTTAATCAATTATCATAGTAATGTAGATAATAAAATAGATGCTAATTCTAATAGTTTAATTTATAGTTTTGTTATTATACTGCTATCAATGTTAGGCTTATCCATTGGTACTAATCTAATTGTTGATAATGCTTTGAATATTTCTAAAATAATGGGTGTTAGTGAATTGAATATTGGATTTTCTATTGTAGCTCTTGGAACTTCATTGCCTGAGCTTTTCACCTCTCTAGCATCTATAAAAAGAGGAAAGTACGATTTGCTCATTGGTAATGTTATAGGTTCAAATATTTTAAATATCATATTTGTACTTGGGGTTTCATCTCTTATTACAAATATCTCAATAAAGTCTGATATGCTTGAAGATGGTTTATTTATTGGTCTAATTTTCATTGCTAGTCATTTAATATTGCTATTAAATTATATTTTTTATAAATCTTTAAGTAAATTTTCAGGACTGATATTATTGGTTATATATATTTTTTTTATATATAAATTATTTTAAGTAATAGGTTATAATTATGATTAATTTTATTGATGTAACACTTAAACATAAAAATTCTAGAGGTATTCATAATATTTCTTTTGATATAGAGAAAGGTCAGTTTGTATACCTTATGGGTCCTACTGGTGCTGGAAAATCTACCATCATAAATTCAATTATTAAATCTGCAACTCCTGACTCAGGTCAAATTTTAGTTAATAATTTAGATGTTTCAAAATTATCAGATCATAATTTATCTCAGTATAGAAGAGATATAGGAATGGTATTTCAAGATTTCAAATTAATAGATGATAGAACTATCGCTGAAAATATTGCTTTACCTTTACAAATAATTGGAATTCAAAAAAGTATAATTTATAACAAGGTACAAGATGTTTTAAATAAAGTTGGTCTCAAACATAAAGTTAATTCTAAACCTAATGAACTAAGCGGCGGTGAGCAGCAAAAAATCTGTGTAGCTAGAGCGCTTATTAAAAATCCAAAAATAATTATTGCTGATGAGCCAACTGGAAATCTTGATCCTAGTTCATCTGATGATATAATTGATTTATTAGAGCAGGAATCAAATAATGGCACAACAATTGTTATGGCTACTCATAATTATCCATTGATAGAAAATAGAATTAAGCATTTTATTGAATTAAATAATGGAAGAGTTGTAAGGTGATTGAACAATTAAAATTTATCTTTTTAGAAAGTATAAAGTCTATAAAAAGATTTCCTATTTATTCTATTATTTCATCATTGACTATAATGGTTTGTTTGATAATAATTACATTTATAATCTATTTATCAGATATAACAAACAATCTATCTAAAAATTTTAAAAAAAATGAATCAGTTTTAAAGGTATTTATTAAAAATGATATTAATATTGAAGAGTCTCTAAAGATTTGTCAAGATATTAAAGATGTATATAAATTTGATATAATGACATTTGAAGATCGAAATAATTTATTTTCAAAAATTGATATAAATTTAAAGACTTGGCTTCAAGATGATTTAGAGTTTATTCCATGTTTATGCTCTTTTAATATTGATGTTGAATCAGTTGAAGAAATTGATGATTTGTCAATCTCAATATTTGATAAATATAAAAATGAAATTGAAAAAATTGTTTATCCACGTAAATATTTGGTAAGGTTTGAAGAAATATTATCATTGGCATATTCTGTGATATTTTTAATAGGTTTAATTGTATTTATTGTTAGCATATACAACATATCAAATATTATTAAACTTTCAATTGAATCAAGAAAAAATGTCATCGACATACTAAAACTTCATGGTGCAAGTAAAATATTTATTAAATCTCCTTATGTATTAGAAGGTATAATTCATGGTTTGATTGGTTTTGTTTTATCGTCTTTATTTATTTTTATCTCTTTTAATTTATTCTCTTCGTTTGCTTACGAGCACTTTTTAGCGCAATCTTTGGTAACATCAATTTCATTAAAAGTATATATTTTAATTAATTTAATATTTGGTGTTATTCTTGGATTTATTGGTAGTAATTTAGCTACATCTAATTATTTAGAATAAAGGGTTTTATAAATGCCAAAAAATGTAAAATCAGATACAAAAAAAATAAAAAAAACATCTAAAGCTAGTAGTGCTAAGCAAAAAAAATTAAATGATGAAATAAAATCTTTAAATGATAGTTTAAAAAAATCTGAAGATAAATATGTAAGATTAATGGCTGAATTTGAAAATTTTAAAAAAAGGAATAACAAGGCTTTGATTGATTCTCATCAAAAATCTTTAGAAAAAATCATTAGTTCATTTTTACCAATTCTGGATGATATGCAAAGAATAATTAATGATAAAAATAATTCTGATATTGATGTGTTAAATGATGGTATATTAATGGTTGAAGCAAAATTTATAAAAATCTTATCTACTTACAATATCCAGAAATTTGATTCAGTTGGAAAAGAATTTGACCCTGATTTGCATGAAGCAATAATGAGTCAAAATTCAAAAGAAAAAGAAAATATAATTTTAGAAGAATTTGAAAAAGGTTATAAGATTGAAGAAAAAATTATTAGACATTCTAAAGTAATTGTTAGTAAAGGTAGTTAATGAGAGATTATTATGATATACTAGGTATTAATAAAAGTTCATCTGATGATGAAATAAAAAAAGCTTACAGAAAAATTGCCATAAAATATCATCCCGACAAAAATCCTGATAATAAATCTGCTGAAGAAAAATTTAAAGAAGCTGCTGAAGCTTACTCTGTTTTAAGTGATTCAGAAAAACGACAAAGATATGATCAATTTGGTCATGCTGGTGTTAATGGTTCTGCAGGAGGTCAGGGATTTTCAAATATGGATGTCAATGATATTTTTTCTGCATTTGGAGATATTTTTGGAGATTCTGATAATATATTTGGTAGCATGTTTGGAAATCAGGGAAGAAGTAGAAGGAGAAAAGGTGGTAGTGATTTAAAGATATCCATTCCCTTAACCCTTGAGGAAATGTATAATGGTGGGTCAAAGACAGTTAAAATTAAAAGATTCGAAAGAATTCCCGGTCAGTCGCCACAAAAGTGTACTGTATGTGGTGGCTCTGGTCAAATAAAAAGAGTTAGCCAATCATTTTTAGGACAAGTTGTTAACATTGTTGAATGTAGTAATTGTAATGGAACAGGTATGATTGGTGGTAGAGAAAAAAAATCTGCTGAGGTAACATTTGATATACCTCAAGGAGTTTCTGCAGAGCATTATCAAGTTGTAGAATCGATGGGAAATCAAGGTGTCAATGAATCTGATGATGGTAATTTAATTGTTTATTTTCAAGAAAAAGAACATTCATTATTTATGAGAAATGGTAGTGATATATATTTATCAATCTCAATTGGGTATCATCAAGCTGTTTTAGGTACAAAAGTAAAAGTACCTACAATTAATGGTAATGTAAATTTAACTATTCCAAAAGGTATAAAATCTGGTCAAATTGTAAGAGTAAAGGGAAAAGGTATGCCTGACCCAAGAAGAAGAATTAATGGAGATCAGTTTGTTAAAATAAACATAATTACTTCTGATGATAAAAGTAAAGATTTTATACTTTTAATGGAAAAAATGAAAGAAATTTTAGGAGAAGATATTAATTGTTCTAAATTTGAATAATTTTATCATATTTTATTAGATGAAAAATAAACAAAAAATGAATTCTTTAGATAAAAATAAAATTGAAATCAAATCATTTGCTTATGATTGGGGATTGATTTTCTTGGTAATGTTATTAGTGTTTATTATATCAATCCCACCAATTATATGGAATGAGGAAAATTCAAAAATTACGGATAGCAGAAAAAGAATGCTTGATTTAGCGTACGCGTTAAAGTCATACAATAAATTAACTGATCAACTAACTAATGATAAAGAATTAATTTTTGAAACTATAATGCATGTTAGAGACTCATTGATTGCTAATGAAACATTGAATGGAAAAAAGAATATTTATTTATCCTGCGAGTACGAAGCTACTTTTCTAATGGATCCTATACAAGGCTCAAGAGTTGATAGCCAAATTGATTTAAGTGCGATTGATAAAAAGGAAAGATTAAACTATATAGATAAAACAATCTATGATATGAAAACTAATGAATTTGATGGAACTAGAATTTATGAGATTCCAGAGATTGAGGATGTTAAAAATATTCCTGATAGAGTACCTTTGATTCAAATTGATTATGAAACTAAAACTACTTATTACTCTGACCCAACTTTACAAACGATAGATTCATTATATTCTCTTAAAAATTTGATTCGTTTTTCACGAAGAGATTGTATTGACACCGTTAAGGTAGATATACCAAGAAATTTTGGTTTAATGTTAGATACGTTATTTAGTAGCTCATCAATTGTTACTGAAAATGTAGTTGATACAATATATACATTAAAAGAACCTGTTGAAAATGATGATGTTCAAACCAGTTATGTTAAAAATCAATATTTATTTAAATACATACCTAGAAGTGAATATGATAGTTTATGGAATTTTGGAATTCCCAAATTTGAAAATCAATTAGTAACAATTGATTCATCATACTTAAATAAACTAATTAGTGATACAACATACACTATAACATATATTGATGATGAAGAATTTGACGAAACTGAAGAAGAGGCTTCTAATCAAATAATTAGAAAAGTTCTAGATATTGATATCTGGTATTTAATAGAAGAAAGTATGCAAAATTGTTCTGATTTCAAAAAAGAGTCTACATGTTTAGTCGATGCAGATTGTATTTGGGATTTAGAAAAAGGTTGTATTGATAATAATAAAGAAGAAGAAAACACTTTAAGCAATGAAAATGATTCAGAAGAGGATTTTATATCTGATGATGAATGGGATGACTTATTTGCAGATTTTGAAGATGAGCTTAAAAATGAGATAGAATTTGGTGATACTTTAAAAGTTAAATATGAATTTAAAAGTAGATTTATTTCAG
>CAZYFB010000083.1:0-5640 GCA_964646655.1 uncultured bacterium | reverse complement strand
TTTTTCTGTTTCAGATAAAAGTAAATTTGAAAAAAGCAGCACTAAGAGAAATGGTAGGTTTTTCATTGGTTAAGAATTTTCTAAGCAATATACACTTAGTCTTCTTTCTTGTAATTTGTCAGGTTTAAATTTTAGTTTTGCTGTTTCTTTCACCATGCAATCATTGTAAGAAGAATACTCTGCACAACCCACCACAAACAAAGCTAGGATTAGGAGGGTTGGTAGGTTTTTTAAATTACTTAAAGCCACTTATCCTTAAATCTTGGATGTAAAATATTAACTAACTCATCGACTGTCATTAATTCCACAGCATGGGTATACATTAATTTTTTTATTTCTGACACTAAATCTCTTACTCCACACTCCTTATTTGCATAGCCGCTTTTAGATGATTTTTTTGAAGCATTCCAGAATAATTTTCGAAAGGTCATGTATATGGTTTTATCCGTAAACTCTGGGGATTGTGATAAATTTTCAATTAGCTCCCCTCTGATATTTAAAGGTCTATTTAATATAAAATCTGCATTATCGCTATGATTTGCATACATCATGCATAAACCTCTTATTCTGTGTCTTGCAGCAGTTTGATAGTCTCTCACGTCAGTTGGCCAATAGTTATCTCGTCTTAAGATTTTCTTATTACCATCTTTATCTTCTGTGAAAAGAAACTCTGCATAAGCAAAAGTTAACCACAGCCATAAACTATAATTATCTCGGTAAGTTTTTAATTTTGATTTACCGCCCAGAGATTCTGCAATAGCCTTGGCAACTTCAAACTGAGACTCATTCTTAACCTTTAAGTCTTTTCCGCCATTAACAGAAAGTTCATTGGTATATTTAGAATCAGAAAGAAATTTAGAATTTGGTTTCTCCCCGTTAACAAAAACTCTTTCAAATTCTTCGTGTATTTCTTTTGCAAAAACTCCGTTGATTGATTTGAAGTATCTGACTTTCATCAATAATCCTCCGTTTCTTCGATAGAGGAGTTAAGCTGCTGAATTAAAGGAAAATACAGATTATTTTTAAATTTTTCACAATATCTATCTACCAAAGCGTCTAGCCAATTCTCCATTTCGATATCCTCTTCGCCAACTTCTTCAAAATCATTGATTCCCATTGCGTCGAAAAGGTTCTTCCAATCTTTAAACCATCCCTCATCATCTAAGTGAGCTCTGTTAAGCAACATATATTCAGCAATTTTATAAATAACATTAGGTAGAATGGAATTCAAAAATGTTAAATCGTTAAGAAACCCTTGATTTTCTATTTCTTCCGATATTTCAATTACTGGTTTCTCACCCTCGCTGATATTTAATCTCCATAATCTTGGGAAAGTATCTGTAAATCTTGTTCCAAGAGGTGCATCATCTTTATTATCTTTAGAGTTATCGTCTATTGACTGAGGACTCTTCATGCTTGCGATGACTTTCGAGTTCTCGGGCGATACGAGTTGAATAAAGTATGTAAAACTTATGTCATTGGAAACCCAGTGTCTTAGAAATTTTTCATTTGGTAAAGTTGGATTTTTAATCGTTCCGCACTTTATTGTTTCAACTTGAGTGTTTTTTTTAACTTTTAAAAAAATCTCGAGATTTTCATCGTACTTCCCTGAGACTTCTAGTTTTGAAATTACTGGATAAAAACCCAACCCAGGAAGTTCTTTTCTTGATGAAAGGATATTAATATTTGCTTGAGGTATATCAACTCTTCCTAGAGGTTTAAGAGCAAGCTTCATTCTGTCGCCTCAACTTTGTAAGTTATTTCATAATTTGACTCAAAATCCTTTAACTCAAAAGAAAAATCTTTATCAATATCTTCAATATAGATGACTTTGCCGAGTAATTTTCCAGTTTCAGTAACATCATTGACTATGTTGTATATGCAGTTTTCTGCCTGAAAAGAACTATCATTAAAAACAACGTCATCAGCATTCACCGCTGGTTTTTTTTGATAAGGGTGATGTTTAACATTAAATTTAATGGTTATTTTATTTGGAAGTTTTTTATCATCTCTTGCATGAATCCTAAATCCAGACTTTCTTTGTTGAACAAGAAATTTACTGGGTGACTTTTTAATATCTTCGTTAGGCGTAATGTCAGGATTAATTTTTTTCTTCTCAGGTAAGGTAAAGAAATTTGCAAGGGTTTTATAATTTACTTCTTGTTTTTTCTCATTAAAAACTTTTGTTAGGTCCAACAGAATGGAACGGCATAGATTTAACGGTCTAACATAGTATCTTTTATCATAGCCTTTACTTTCTGCATCCGCTTTTTGCTGTTGCCCAGGTAACCACTTGGTATGACCTTCATCTTCGAAAATGTTCAGATATCTGGCTATATACGAATCACGACAAAGCAAGGCTGCTTGATATCTTTTATCAAGTCTTTTTTCTTGGCTAATCATTAACATTCCGTTTCGATAGTATCCCTCAAAACCTTTTGCATCATTTTTAGGTTTTCTGAAACATGCCTCTATAAAAGTGTCATGATTCTTTCCGTTTATAACTATTGGAAAGTTAACTTTGATATTTACGACTTCATTATTATCCAATGCATCGTTGATGATAAGTCTTTCTTCAGGAGTTATTAATGACTCATCTTTAATATCAAGCTTGGTATCTTTTTTTAAGGTTATTTCTGCTTCATACTCTTCAGCTTCGTTTTCTACAATGGCTTCTGATAAGAAATCCATATAATCCTCACCGCTTTCTTGAAGCTCAGGAATGGAAAATAAATGTTTAATTTGTGAAGTTATCCTAGGTAAATTGGCGTGCGTGATTTCTTCGTTATTAATAACCGGTGCAAATTGATTTCTAAGAATAAGTGGAGCATATGTTTCAATTAAAGAAGCTTTTATTTGGTCGTAATAATCGTCAAGATTTTTATCTTCATCTATTTTTGGGAAAGGAATAATGATGGTTGTGCCATAAGAAGATTTTCCTCTGTATTTTATTTCAGGTATTTTAAAATCTCTTTTGAATTTTGGTATCAGTTGGTCATGAAGAGTCCATATACCGCCTTCTTTTTGACTATCAACAAACAAAGCTGCAGAATCATAAAACTTTTTCTTCTTTTCATCATCATGAGTATTGAGCATTGCATACCCAACCAAGTGTTCTCCATCTGTTCTTGTTGTTAAAGTAAATATACATCTCATTTCTGAGAATAAAGGAAATGTAATACGTCCAACACCTTTTGAACCACTATTTGCTCTTGCTTGATGAACTTTATTGCTTCTTCCCCAGTTAAGAACAAAGCTCCAAAAATCTGATTTTCTACTATTTAAAGGCCCTTCCAGTCCCTTGGTATTAGAATCTTGAAGCATTAGCCAAGAACAATTTTTAAAGTCTAATTTTTTACTGTAGGTGTTACCCCATAAAGCACTCTTATCTAAAACCTCACGAGCCTCAACTAAACCTGAAAAGTATTTTGATAGGTCGGCATTAGAAGAATCAAACTTGTAATTTATAACAGCATTATTTGTATCTTGGTCTTCAGTACTGGAAAAGAAAGCGTCTACAGAATTTTGCGCACTTTCTCTTGTTAATGAAACGATTTCTTTTAGATTGAAACGCTTATCAAGAATATTTTCTTGGGTCTGATTGTTCGTTTCCAACCATTTCCAATATTCTTTCTCTCCCCCAAAAAACATAAATACTATTTCAAACTAAATCCTTTTTTAGATGCTCCATTACTATTATGAAACTTATCCATTGTATTAGCTATTTCAGTTTTAAGGGCTTTTTCTATTTTTTTTATTTCATTAGGTGAATACTCATAGTTACTCTTATTTGCTAGGTTGCCAATAAGATTAATTGATTTGAGAGCATTATTTACTCTTCTTTCACCTACCTTAATAAATCTATCTCTTCTTTTATTCATGAAATAAATTTAATACATATTTAATATATATGCAAATAAAAATTATAATTATATTCAATATGTATTTATATATGTAGTGTTACATAATAAATTACTATTCAAATATAAGATATAACTTTCTTTGCAATCTCTCGGACTACACTAACTGGAACAGCATTTCCAAATTGTTTGTATGCTTGCGCATCACTGACAGGAATTTCAAAATTATCAGGAAATCCTTGTAGCCTTTTAGCTTCTAGTGGCGTTAACCTGCGAGGATTCTTATTCTGTTGTTCAACAAGAATTTCCAAACCATCTTTATAGTATCTGGCTGACAGAGTGCTGGTATAAATAGAATCTCTATTGAAGAGCTTATAGCTAAACCCATTACCTTTTGAAATAGCTCTTTCTCTTCTTTTAATTGCGCTAGTCCATAATTTATCTGAAATAGTATATTTTTCCTTAACTCTTTTTTGAAGAATTGAGCCAAGTCTAGTTTTTGATTTTGGTGGTTCAGGAAAATAAAAGTTTGTATGTTTCCAAAATCCTACTATGAATACTCTTTCTCTATTCTGAGGAAGGCCAAAGTCTCGTGCATTAAGTACTTGATGTTCAACTGTTTGATAGCCAATATCATTCAAGGTATCTATAATTTTTTTAAAAGTGTATCCACCATCATGGCTCTTTAATCCTTTAACATTTTCAAGAAGAAAAGCTTTGGGGTTATGAGTTTTTAAAATTGTAGCTATATCAAAAAATAGAGTTCCTCTCGTATCATCAAACCCTTTCTTTAAGCCAGCGTGAGAAAAAGCCTGGCATGGAAATCCTGCTAGCAGCAAATCATGCTTTGGAATTTTTTCTAAATCTATTGATTTAATATCTCCATCAGGTATTTCGTTAAAATTTGCTTCGTAAGTTTGTTGAGCATATTTGTCAAACTCTGAAGTAAATACACAATCACCACCTAATTCATCAAATGGTATTCTCATTCCGCCAATACCAGCAAATAAATCTATGTATTTAAACTTTTTATTCATATTCATTTTTCTCAGTCGCCAATCTTAAATTCTTTTTCTTCAGGAAATATTTGTTTGGCAGTTTGATAGAAACTGTCTTTGTTAATCATTACCTTTTCACCAAGAAATCCGAAGATAGGACTTTCTAATTGTTCCGCAGTTTCATTTGTTCCAACATACTCAGCTATGCGATTATCGATATACCTTTGCAGTTGTTGGTATTGGTCTTTGAGTGTTCTCTTTTCGTAGGTTAAATAGTTTTTCGCTTTAGTATCTTTAGCGCTGTGGTCAAGGATTGTATCTAGCAAACTATCAGAGACCTTGAGCACTCCTCCGACATTCTCTAATGTTCGTCTGAGACTATGAGGCTTTGTTCCTAGTTGATTTAACTGCTCTCTAAACTTGGGATTTCTAGCTTGTTCAGAACAGAGTTTCTTGTAATCTTTATTACTGATTAGTGTTTTATCTTTGACATATCTTTCAACAAACTTGGGTCTTTTATCCCAATAAGACATGAGCAAAGCAACTCTAGTACAAGCAACATCTAGACTCTTATCACTGATTTTAAAAACCTTACCTCTTGAATTTCTTTTTCCCTTACCCAGAAGAACATAAAGATAATCAGTTAAGGGAACGGAGGTTTCATTCTTCTTTCCATAACTCCCCTTTTCTTTTAGAGAGATAATTTCTTCATCCCAATTAATATCTTTCCAATCGAGGTTTCTTACTGCTGATATTCTATTTCCAGTTAGCAAGAGAAATAA
>CAZYFB010000082.1:0-5663 GCA_964646655.1 uncultured bacterium | reverse complement strand
GGGCTCATAACCCGAAGGTCGCAGGTTCGAGTCCTGCCCTCGCTACTTTAAAGGTCTTCATCTGAAGGCCTTTTTTTATTTGTCTTAGCCAATCATGCAGGATGAAAAATACAACCCCTACTGACTATTAATAATTACTAAATATATAGAAACTGATACTAAATTGACAGTGAAATGACAAAATACTTGTTAAAATTGGAGATGTAAATTTAATCCAGAAAGTCAATGGGAATTAATTAAATCCAACACAGGATTAAATATATGGATGAAAAAGTGATCAGTTAAGCATCCCGATAGCCGCTATCCAATCTATCATATTATTAAACCAATTGTCTACTGGAAATCCTGTTTTTCTGATTCCAAAACCATGATCGCCTTGGTGATAATTATGTAGTTCACTAATAAATCCTTTTTCTGCCCAATCTATATAGAGTTTGGCACTTGGTATAGCTAGGTTTAATTCATCAGCTGTTGTGCATGCAACAAATAGAGGTGGCCCATAATCAGGAGGTTCTTGTTTTTCTACTATTGCCATCCATGGGTATATGGTAGCCAACAAATTTGGTCTATTTTTTTCTTCTGATTTGTAGGTTGCTTCAATAGCAACTGCACCACCTGCAGAGAATCCCATAATTCCTATTTTGTTGGGGTCAATATTATATTTAATGGCATTTTCTCTAACATGAGCAATTGCGTTCAGTGCATCCAAATGTCCATAGATCAACTGCTTTTTTTCATTAAAGTAAGATTCAAGCCCCTCATTTTTACCAATCATATGAAAAGGAACTAATCTGTATTTTAATACAAAAGCAGCTATTCCTTTTTCATTCAAAGCCTTGGCAACATTCAAGCCTTCATGAAAAAATGAATTTGCATTCATACCCCCTCCAGGACAAACTACCATAGCACTTGTAGGTTTGGAAGTCCCCTTAGGTAAAATAACCTGTAATGTAGGAATAGAGATATTTTGAAATCTGTACTCATCAGTAGAATAACTAGTTTTAATCTCAGGTTGTTTATAGTCCAGTCCGGTATTATCATGTTCAAGAGTAATGATTTCTTGAGCATTTAAATGAATTGTAAAAAGAAGTAGTAAAGCAAATTTTTTCATCTGATAAAAGTTTATGCAATTTTGTATAAAGGATAAAAGTAGGAAGAAAGATATTATAGATTCACAAATATAAATCCATAATCCAAATTAGTTTCAAAAAATGAAATATGGATTTAAATTTCTAGAAGCCTTCAATTTAATTTATATTAGCTTTCATAATAGATAAATTTCACTCCTATATTTTTTATTAGTTAGTGCTTTTAAAAGTTTAATTTTTGTAACATGAAAAAACCTCTGCTAAAATTCTGGGATATCTGGAATATGAGTTTTGGTTTCTTGGGCATACAATTTGGTTTCGCTTTACAGGGTGGATTTATGTCTCGAATTTTTCAGACTCTTGGAGCAGCAAAAGATGAAATCCCATTATTGTGGATTGCAGCTCCCTTGACAGGACTTATTGTACAACCTATTATCGGCTACCTGAGTGATCATACCTGGCACCCACGCTGGGGTCGCAGAAGACCGTTTTTTCTTGTTGGAGCCGTTTTAAGTTCTTTAACACTTTTTTTTGTTCCTCACTCACCTGTATTATGGGTAGCGGTTGGATGTTTGTGGATTTTAGATGCATCTATTAATATCAGTATGGAACCATTTCGTGCTTTGGTCGCTGATAAATTACAGGAGCAGCAACGTTCATATGGATTTATAATTCAAACACTAATTATTGGTATAGGAACATGGATAGCAAGTAATTTACCTTGGGTAGTATCTGCTCTAGGAGTTAGCGATTCCGCTCTACCTGGTATTATTCCGATGAGTGTGAAGATTGCTTTTTCAATTGGTGCTTTTGTGTTTCTATCAAGTATCTTATATACTGTTTTTACTACAAAAGAATATCCTCCCAAAGATTTAAGTGTATTTAAAGAGAAAAAAGAAAACAGAAATCTTTTGACTGAAATTTTTGAATATATTATAACTATGCCTAAAACCATGTTGAAACTTGGTTTGATTCAGTTTTTTAGTTGGTTTGCCTTTTTTGCAATGTGGAGTTTAGCAAATCCAGCCCTAACTGAACACGTTTATAAATCACCCATGCCTATTGAGGGAAAATTCGATTTAAAAGACCTTAAAGATAAAATCCAATTTCAAAAAGAAAATACTGCTTTCCAGAAAGCCTCTAACCTTGTAGGTTCAAACATGGGTTTATATGGGCTTTCATCTATGGCTTTTGCTCTTTTTTTAAGTTTTTATGCTGCAAAACGAACAATTAATAGAAAGATGATTCATATGGGTTCCCTTTTTATTGGAGGTTTTGGATTTATTGCCATGTATTTGTTACCTAATCCGGATCTTTTAAAATTTTGGTTTGTATGCGTTGGTATTGCTTGGGGTAGTATTTTATCAATGCCTTACGCTATGCTTTCCAGTATCGTTGATCAAGAAAAAATGGGAATTAGCATGGGAGTTTTTAATATGTTTATCGTAATACCACAAATTATTGCTGCACTAAATGGAGTAAATTTTGCTGCAAGTCTATTTGGTGACGAATCAATTTTTGCAATAGTTGCTGCTGGGGTCTCTCTATTTATATCAGGAATTTGTAATCTTTTAATTACGGAAAAAAATGCCATTAGATATCAAGTCTAAAATTCAAGGGGTTATTTTTGATCTCGATGGGGTAATTGTAGATACTGCTAAGTTTCATTTTAATTCATGGAAAACAATCGCATCCGAATGGAATTATGAACTTAAATATAATGATAATGAAAAATTAAAAGGGGTTAGTAGGATGGATTGCGTTGTTAAAATTGCTGGATGGGCTGAAATTAATTTATCCTCTGAAGAACTTGAGCGTGCAGCAAATCGAAAAAATGAAATTTATACTGAATTATGTTCTAAATTAACACCAGAACACATCTTACCTGGAATTATATCATTGATTAATCAGCTAAAAGCAAATGATATTCGTATTGCCCTAGGTTCTGCAAGTAAAAACGCGCGTTTAGTGCTAAAAAAACTTGGCCTATTGACTTTATTTGATGTCATTGTAGATGGAAATGATGTTTCAAAATCAAAGCCCAATCCTGAAGTTTTTATAAAAGCCGCAAAACAAATGGATCTTCTACCAAAGAATTGTGTGGTTTTAGAAGATGCTCCAGCAGGTATAATAGCTGCTTTATCCGCAAATATGAAAGTTATTGGAGTGGGTAATTCAAATGAACTTCGTACAGCAAACCTTGTAATAGAAAATTCTAAAAAATTATCAATCGAGCTACTTAATCAAATCTGATGTTAAACATGAAAGCAAATCATATCAAATCTGATCCATGGAAAATAATTGAGGACTCTTTTGACCCTGATAAAGTAGAAGCATCAGAAAGTATTTTTAGTTTGGGAAATGGCGCTATGGGACATCGTGCTAATTTCGAAGAATACTATTCGGGAAAAACCTTTCAGGGGAGTTATGCTGCCGGAGTCTATTATCCGGACAAAACAAGAGTGGGTTGGTGGAAAAATGGGTATCCAGAATATTTTGCTAAAGTGCTAAATGCTCCAAATTGGATTGGTATTGACGTTTTTTACGATAATGTAAAGTTAGATCTTAATAAAGCTACTATACATAAATTCCTGAGGACACTTGATATGCGAACTGGGTTGTACACTAGACAGGTCACACTTACTACTCCTGAAGGCCTTACGCTTTCAATATTTGCTAGAAGATTTTTAGCTCTTTTCCAAGAGGAATTGGGGTGTATAAAGTATTCTGTTAAGATTCATGATTTTGCTGCAAATATCAAAGTTTGCCCTTATATTGACGCTAATATTAAAAACAAAGACAGTAACTGGAATGATCAATTTTGGGAACTTAAGAGTCAATCTATCGATGAAAATTTTGCCATGATTCATACCAAAACATTTAAGTCTGAATTTGATCTTTGTACTTATCAAGGGGTTTCTTTCTATAAAAACTCTATTCCCTCTAAAAAATATTCTCTAGAAAAATCTAGTGGGCGAATATCTTATGTGTTTGAAGCCAATTTAGCCCCTAATGAAGAAGTGATGGTTGAAAAAGTAGGTGGTTATTGCTCCTCACTTCAACTGTCCCAACAAAAGCATAAAAAACATGTTAAAAAAATTGCTTTAGAATCGCTTTCAAAGGGGTTTGATGCCTTATTAGATTTACAAAAATCAAATTGGGATGAAATTTGGGAAATGGCTGATATTTCCATTGAAGATGATATTAAAGCCCAACAAGGAATACGATTTAATATCTTCCAACTCAATCAAACATACACCGGTAAAAATGCATTGCTTAATATAGGTCCAAAAGGATATACAGGCGAAAAGTATGGAGGAAGCACTTATTGGGATACAGAAGCCTTTTGTTTTCCTTTTTATATTGCAACTAAAAATGAGTCTGTAGCAGAAAATCTACTTAATTATCGCTATAATCACTTACAAAAAGCAATTGAAAATGCTATTAAATTGGGATTTACAGGAGGTGCAGCCCTTTTCCCAATGGTAACTATTAACGGTGAAGAATGTCATAACGAATGGGAAATCACTTTTGAAGAAATACATAGAAATGCTGCAATTGCTCACGCAATCTATGCATACGAACGTTACACAGGAAAGACGACATATGTCGAAAATAAAGGCATTGATGTACTTGTTGGTATTTCTAGGTTTTGGTCACAACGAATCAGCTTTTCAAAAGAAAAAAAGAAGTATGTTATGTTAGGTGTTACAGGACCCAACGAATATGAAAATAATGTAAACAACAATTGGTATACAAATTATGCTGCCAAATGGTGCATGGAATATACTTGTAAACGCTTAACACAAATTTCCCAAGAAAAACCTAAAGTATATAAAACAATTATAGAAAGACTTGATCTATCGAAAACTGAAGAAATTGATTGGGAGGAAAAGGCATCAAATATTTATTTACCCTATGACAAAAAGAATGATATTTTTTTACAACAGGACGGTTTTTTAGATAAAGACCTTAAAAAGACCTTAGTAATTCCTTCTGAGGAAAGGCCAATAAATCAACATTGGTCTTGGGATAGAATTTTACGCTCCCCTTACATAAAACAGGCAGATGTTTTGCAGGGGCTCTATTTTTTTGAAAACCATTTTTCAAATGAACAGCTAAAAAATAATTTTGATTTTTATGAACCCTTTACTGTACATGAATCTTCCCTTTCTCCATCGATTCATGCGGTACTTGCGGCTTCACTTGAAAGAGTGGATCAGGCTTATGATTTTTATTTACAAACTTCTCGCTTAGACCTAGATGACTATAATGAAGAGGTTCATGAAGGGCTTCATATTACATCCATGGCAGGAACCTGGTTAAGTATTGTTGAAGGTTTTGGTGGTATGCGCATTAAGGATAATGCTATTTATTTTTCTCCTCAACTACCTAAAGCATGGAAATCATTCTCGTTTAAAATTAATTTTCGTGGGAGTATAATTGAATTGTCCGTTTCTAAAACAAATAGCTTATTAATTTTAATTAAAGGTAATCCTGTTTCAGCTTTTTTAAACGAAAAACAGGTAATTTTCAATTCTAAATCTGATGTAAAATATTTATAAAAACTAAAAT
>CAZYFB010000081.1:0-5677 GCA_964646655.1 uncultured bacterium | reverse complement strand
AAAAGGAAGCGAGAGTGCTCTGGTGAGTACCACGGCCTTCAAAGCCGCTGATTGGCGTAAGTCAATGGTCGGTTCGATTCCGACACGTTTCCGCCATTTAGACGACAAAGCCCCTCTGAAAAGAGGGGTTTGTTATTTTTGAGAAGAATTCAATCCATAATCAATAATACCTAAATAACACCAAAAAGTAGAAACTAAAAAGTAAAAACTAATTTTTAACAATTTTTATTATATTATTAATATGAGTAAAGTAAAAAAAAATGACTAATAAACTCGGTTCATCAAACCCAAATAGAATACCCAAAAAAACTATTAAAGATAAAGCACGAAAAATACTTAATAAATCTTACGCAGATAAAAAATTAAAAAAAGATAAAAAAAACAATTCATCAAATGAAGAACATTCATAGAATTATCTTTTTAATCAATCATTCTTTATCAAAATATTTATTTCAACATGAATAGTCTGGTCTTTTAGTTTTATATTTTTTACTAAACAAATAACTTTATTTTTACTAAATTTTCTGCCAATAAAAGAATTAAACATGGCAGATAAATTTAAAAAAGTAAAAAACCAGATAGATTTCATTGAATTAGAACATGAAATTCTCAAATTTTGGGAAGAAAATCAAATTTTCAATAAACTTGTATCAAAAAATGAAGGTAATGAGCCTTGGTCTTTTATGGATGGTCCA
The DNA here is from genome assembly GCA_964646655.1 of uncultured bacterium. Taxonomy (GTDB): domain Bacteria; phylum Fidelibacterota; class Marinisomatia; order SCGC-AAA003-L08; family D37C17; genus TMED6. Next base: position 4,982 of record CAZYFB010000081.1, on the reverse strand, counting down.
ATAACTGCTAATAATCCAATGGGTGTACATCATGCATGGGGCAGATCATTAAAAGATATTTTTCAACGTTTTCATGCAATGAAAGGCCATGATTTAAGATATCAAAATGGTTTTGATTGCCAAGGTTTATGGGTTGAAGTAGAAGTTGAAAAAGAGTTAGGATTTAAATCAAAAAAAGATATTGAAGATTTTGGTATAGAAAAATTTGTCAATATGTGTAAAGATAGGGTTACAAAATTTTCAAAAATTCAGACAGAACAATCTAAACGTTTAGGCTATTGGATGAATTGGGATAATTCATATTATACAATGTCTGATGAAAATAATTATACAATATGGGGCTTTTTAAAAAAATTATTTGACGAGGGGAAAATTTATAGAGGAACTGATGTTGTTCCTTGGTCTGGAAGGTCAGGCACATCATATTCTCAAATGGAAATTATTGAAGGAAGAAAATTAGTTGCTCATCGTTCTGTATTTGTTAAGTTTCCTTTAATTGATAGAGAAAATGAATTTCTATTAGTTTGGACAACTACACCTTGGACCTTAACATCAAATATTGCTGCTGCGGTCAATGTAAATTTAAATTACATTAAACTACAGGCTTCAGATGGATCAATTTATTATTTTGCAGAAGAGAACTTAAAATTTGCAAGACTTGATAAACAATTTAAAGATAAAAAACAATGGATTAAAGGTGTTCCTAAACTTAAAACTATCGAACAAATTTTTAATGAAAGAGGCGGATATAAAGTTTTAGAAAAAATTAAAGGATCTGAATTAGTTGGATTAAAGTATCAAGGTCCATTTGATCAACTTGAAGTTCAAAACATTCCAGGGGGATATCCATTTACTAATGAAAAATTAGAAAAAGAGGGTATAACAGCTATTGATTGTCATAAAGTAATTGATGGAGGCAAAGATAATATTGGAAATGATATTGTTGTTGCAGGTGAAGGTACTGGAATAGTTCATATGGCTACTGGCTGTGGAGCAATTGACAATAAAATTGGTAAGAAAAATAATTTAGTTGAAATTGCCCCATTGAACGACGAAGCAAAATACCTAGAAGGTTTTGGATTTTTGACAGGAAAAACTGCAACTTCAGAATCTACTAGAGATGAAATAATTCAATATTTAAAAGAAAATAATTTTTTACTTTATCAAGAAGATTACCCCCATGTATACCCTCATTGTTGGAGATCTGGTGATGAATTAGTTTATAGAAGTGTAGACGAATGGTACATCAATATGGACTGGCGAGATAATATTAAAAAGGTTGTTGGAGATATTAATTGGATACCAGAGTGGGGTCATGACAGAGAAATGGAATGGCTTGAAAATATGGGTGATTGGATGATATCTAAGAAAAGATTTTGGGGTTTAGCTTTACCTATATGGGTATTTGAAGACAAATCTTTTTATGTAATTGGATCAAAAGAAGAGCTAGAAGAATTGGCTGTAGAAGGTTTCGAAGAGTTTAAAAATCACAGTCCTCACAGACCTTGGATTGATAAAGTTAAAATCAGACACCCTAAGTCAGGATTGATAGGTACTAGAATTCCAGATGTTGGAAACCCATGGCTTGATGCAGGAATTGTTCCTTATTCAACGCTAAAATACAATTCAGATAAAGAATATTGGAAAAAATGGTTTCCACCTGATTTTGTGGTTGAATGTTTTCCAGGTCAATTTAGAAATTGGTTTTATTCACTTCTTGCAATGTCAACAATGTTAGAAAAAAAAGCACCATTTAAAACTTTACTTGGACATGCTTTAGTGAAAGATGAAACAGGTAGAGATATGCATAAATCTTGGGGAAATGCAATATGGTTTGAAGATGCAGCAGAAAAAATGGGTGTTGATGTGATGAGATGGTTATATGCAAGCCAAAATCCAGAACACAACTTACTGTTTGGTTATGGAATAGCTGATGAGGTTAGAAAGAAAATTATTACTTTATGGAATACTTATTATTTCTTTGTAACATATGCTAATCTTGATGACTTTGATCCTAACAAAGTAAATGTAGATGAATCTGATTATACAATTTTAGATAAATGGATTAGTTCTAAAATGAATGAGTTTATTAATGATTCAAAAAATTATTATGAAAAATTTGAAGTTTATAAATTAATGCAAGAATCTTCAATGATACTTGACCATCTTTCAAATTGGTATGTAAGACGAAATAGAAGAAGATTTTGGAAGTCGGAAAATGATAATGATAAAAATGCAGCATATTTAACACTTTACAATGCTTTGATTACCTACACTAAAATAATGGCTCCAATAATACCGTTTTTATCTGAAGAAATTTATAAAAATTTATCTAATGAAAGTGAAAGTATACATTTATCATCTTTTCCTAAATATGACAAAAAAAATACTGACTTAACAATCATCAAAGAAATAGATGATATTATTAGTATTGTAAATTTATCTAGATCAGTTAGGAATAAAGCAAATATTAAAGTTAGACAACCACTTTCTAATTTGTATATATTTTCAGCTGATGATATTTCAGAAACTATTAAAAAAAATGAATCACAAATCAAAGAAGAATTGAACATTAAAGAAATTAATATTGTTGATAACTTAAGTTCTATTCTTTCTTACAAAATCAAACCAAATTTTGCATTACTTTCAGAAAAATATGGTTCAGACATGAAGATAATCATCTCTTCGTTAAATCAATCTGATCAAAGTGTTTTAGTTAATCAATTAAAAAGAAACAATAAAATTGATTTAAAAGTTGCAAATAATAAGTTTGAAATTTTTGAGGATGAATTGATTGTTGATGAGATTCCTAATAATAATTTATGCATAAATGGAAACAGAGATTTTAAAGTTGGTCTTAATATAAATATAACTCATGACCTTAAAATGGAGGGAATTGTTAGAGATTTAATTAGACAGGTTCAAAATTTAAGAAAGAAATCAAACTTAAATGTTAGTGATAGAATTATTTTTGCAATGTCAACTGATAAAAAAATTCATGAAGCAATTTTAAAATTTAAAGATTATTTTATGAATGAAACTTTAACTGAATCTCTAATTGAAGATGTTGAAGAACTAGATTTCAAAGAAAATTTTAAAATTGATGAGACTAAAGTCACAATATCAATTTCAAAAAAATTGTAAGTTATAGGGGGTAAACTTATGGCTATAGATAAATATACTAAAAAAGAGTTGAATGATTTTAAAGTGCAAATTATTCAAAAAAAAGAAGATGTTTTAAAAGATATTATTAAATCTCAGGATATAGCTGATAATATGCTTGAAAACTCAAACACTTCTAGTATTAATTATTCATCGCATCTTGCTGATGCTGGTGCTGATCATTCAGAAATTGAAAAAGCATATTACTGGGTTCAAAGAGAAAATAAATTTCTACAATATTTAGATAGAGCATTAGAAATGATTGAAGAAGGTACATTTGGAATATGTAAAAATTGTAATAAAAAAATTAATCCTGAAAGATTGTTAGAAGTACCTCATACAACAAGTTGTTTTGAATGTAAAAATAAACAATAAATTGAAGAAGTATTGGTTTAATTTCATTTTATTTCTTGTTTTTTCTGATCAACTTTCAAAGTTATTAGTTCAGTATTTTATTCAAATTAAAACTTCAGTTAAAATCATTCCAGATTTATTATTTTTTACCCATATAACTAATGATGGTATTTCATTTGGTTGGAATCCTTTTTCAAATTCAATGCTATTATTTTTCATATCTCTTTTAGCCTGTATCTTTATTATTAAGGTTCTTTTAGATTCACATGATGAAACTAGCTTAAATCAAAAAAGTTTATGCTTTATAATTGGTGGAGCTATTGGAAACCTTATTGATAGATTTTTTACTGCGTTTAATTTATTTGATTATACTGGTGTTGTTGACTTTATAGATATTGGAATACTTGGATATAGATTTTATATATTTAATTTTGCTGATTCTTATATCACTATTGGTATTATCATATATATTTATTCTTTTATTATTATGAGCTTATCTAAAAAATGATTAGCAATAAAGATTATCAGGGTGAAATATTAATTGAGAAAGAGGGAGACAGGATTGATAAATTTTTATTTAATTATTTTAATCTATTTTCTAGAACTAAAATCAAAAACCATATAATTAAAGAAAATATTTTAGTAAATAATAAAAAAACAACTCCTGCATATACTTTAAAAAAAAATGATAAAATTACATTTGATTTAAATTTTGCAATTAAAACTTCATCTCTTAAACCTGAAAAAATAAATTTTGAAATCATCTATGAGGATAGTTTTTTAGCAATAATAAACAAACCAAGTGGTTTAGTTGTTCATCCTGGGAATGGTATTTCAAGTGGAACTTTAGCTAATGGACTTTTATATAAGTTTAAAGAATTATCTGAAATTAATAAAAATGCTCCTGGAATTGTACATAGATTAGATAAAGAAACAAGTGGATTAATGATTATAGCAAAAAATGATGAGATTCATGTAGATTTATCTAGACAGTTTGAACAAAGAAAAGTAAATAAAACTTATAGAGCAATTGTATGGGGAAAAATAAAAAGTGAAGGATTTATAGAAGGCAATATAGCAAGAGATCGGAAAAATCGAACAATATTTAGTATGCAAAAAAATGGTAGAGAATCAATTACTGAATATAAAAGATTAAATTATTTTGATCCAATTTCATATGTTGAGTTATATCCAAAAACTGGAAGAACACATCAAATAAGAGTTCATTTAAATAGCATTTCTAATCCAATTGTTTGCGATTCAAGTTATGGTGGTGGTGAAAATAGGATAAAATCCTTTCACATAAAGCATACTAAATTTTTACAAAGTTTACTTAAGTCAATAAACAGAGTTGCTTTACATGCAACTTCTATAGAGTTTATTCATCCAGTATTAAAGAAAAGAAATAAATTTAATGCACCAATTCCTCAAGATTTTAATTATATTTTAGAAATGTTAGAGAATTA
>CAZYFB010000080.1:0-5721 GCA_964646655.1 uncultured bacterium | reverse complement strand
AAAATATGCTATTATTGTTGAGGGATATATGGATTTAATTCAGCTACACCAAGCTGGCATTAAAAATGTTCTATCGGTTTCAGGTACTTCATTTACTGAGCAGCATGCCACAATGATATCAAAAATGTGTAAAACTGTATATATTGCATATGATGGTGACGATGCAGGTATAAACTCAGCAATTAGAGCGGGATATACTTTATTAAAAAATAATCTTGAAGGGAAAATAATTTCTATGCCTGATGGCTTAGATCCAGATGATTTCATTCAAAAAGAAGGTAAAGATGCTTTTGATAATATTATTAAATCAGCTGAATCAGTTATTCAATTTCATTATAAAAATAAAGTCAGTGATGATAGTAGTGAAAGAGACAAGATTGAGTTTATAAAAGAGGCAATATCTGAATTAACCACACTAAATGATGATTTGACAACAGAGTCACTTATAAAAGAATTATCATATTTAAGTGGTTTTAGCTCACAATCAATTTTTGCTTCTATTGAAAAAAATAAAAAATCATATGGAAGAAAAAATACTTCATCAAAAGAAACTGAAATTGAAAAAAATGATGTTGAAGCAATATCATTAATTGATAAAGAAATTATAATGTTTTGTTTTAGTGAAAGTTTAGAAAATAGACAGTTAATCAAAAAGCATTTACAAAAAGAATGGATAAGGTCTATAAGTATTAGAAACATATATGAGCAGACATATTTACATTTAACTTCTGATAAAGTAGTCAAAGCTGAAATAGTGATGCAGGAATTAAAAGTAGAATCAGAACGAGATTTAATGGGCGAATTACTTTTTAATAATGATAAAATTGAAATAAATAAAAATATGGTTATTGATTGTTTAGTAAGAATGGAAAAAAAATATATTCAACTGAACTTGAATCATCTAAGAGAAAAATTAAAAAAATTAAACTCAGATGAAAATTCAAATGATGAATTACTTTCAAAAATAACTGATCTTCAAAAGCAAAAAAATAGTTTAAAAAATAAATATGAAAATTTATAAATACCTAGCACTAGTATTAATGGTTTATAGCTGTAATAGCCCTACTTCAACTGATATTCCAAATGAAATACCTGGAGATATTACCAATTATCAAACCAATCTTTATTCATTAAATTCTGGGCAATATTTAGAAAATATCACAATCAATTGGAATACATATACAGAAGGCTCATTTATCCAATACTCTATAAATGACCAAAATGATGAAAATATTGATATTATTAATGATATAAATGAATCTATTTATACGCTTAGCTCAAATCCTGCACAATATCAAAAAATATTTTTATACGTTGAATCAGAAGTAGAGACCATTAAAGACTCAGTGGTAGTTTTTACTAGAGATGTAAAGCCAATTACGAATTTTACTGCCATTGCAAATGTTGATGACTGGTCTACTCAATTGGAATGGACACCATCAACAGAAATTGACTCTATTTTTTTAAACTATACAATATATAGATTAGATAATCTTGATTACGATCAATTTTCTGACTTAGAAAATTGCAGCTGTGAAATTGCCACTCTTGATAATCGTATGTTATCAAGTTATATTGATGATGGTGATTTTAATTTAGGTGATGAATTTTTCTATGTGATACAAACAAATACCATACAAGGATACAATAGAAAAAGTACCATAAAGAGTAACTTAGCATCAATCAATTATTCATGCTCACCGATGATTTCAGATAACCCAGCTCCATCAGCAAGTCAATCTGAATATAATAAAATCACCTTGAGTTGGAGCCATAATCTAAATCTCAATCAATTTTATGAAGTTCAAATATGGAGAAGTAACTCTGAAAACTCTAATCCACTAAATGGAACACTCTTAACCACAATTACTGATTTTGATAAATTAGAATTTGAAGACTCTAATAACATTGGTGATGGAACAGCATGGTTTTATAAAATAAAACTAATAGATGTTCATGGACAAGAAAATACATCTGAAACCTTTATAGGAAATAGCCATCCATGATCAATTATCTGATTATTGGATTTAGTTTTTTATTAACTTCATGTATTGATATTATTACTGAAGAAGAGTTTTATGAATCTATTTATCTTCAAAATTCAGGTTGGTTTGAATTTTATGAAAATACACCTGGAAGTGATTTAAATGTAAATCAAAACTATACAGTACAACTATGGTTTAGTGGAACACAATTAGCAGATTTAGAAGCTCCATGTATTTTAAATATAAACGACCCAGATATGAATCTATCAATATATAGAAATACAAATATAAACAATCAGCTTACAATTTATTTGAATGAACAATTGGCTGGCGAAATTAATATTGAAAACGCAGACTTTAACGATGAGAATAATTTTTATTTATTATCTGTTGTGATTGATAATCAAATGCTTAGTGTGTATTTCAATCAAAATCAAATTTTTCAAGAAAATATTAATCAAAGTTTAAATCCTACATTTATAGTAGGTGCTAAAAAATTAAATAATGCGATATCAAATTTATGGTATGGCTATATAGATGAAATTAGGATTTGGAATGAATCTCTAAGTCAAGATATAATCGATTTTCATAATCAGTATAAATATAAGGTTTCATCATCTTATGATGATAATTATTTAGAATCATTAATAGGTTTATGGTGCTTTAGATTAAACACTGAAGGTGAAACAGCTTCAAATATTTTTAGAGATGAAAATGATAATGAAAACTATTCTATATTATATACATATGGTAGCTTATCTAATGAATTATCTACAAATGGAAGGTAAATTTGCAAAGTTCAATTAGTACATTTATAGCTTTTTTTGCATATGCAAAACCATGGAGAATGAAAATTATTTGGGCAAGTTTTTGCTCAATTGCAAACAAGATATTTGATATTGCTCCTGAAATACTCATAGGTATTTACGTTGATTTGGTGGTCCAAAGAGAGCAAAGCTTTATTGCTAGACTCGGATTTGAATCGATAGAATCACAAATCACTCTTTTAGCCATTGCAACATTTTTAATTTGGGCATCAGAATCTATTTTTGAATATTTATACTCTGTAGGTTGGAAAAATATAGCTCAAGGTATTGAGCACCACATTAGAATTGACACCTACTCACATGTTCAAAATTTGGATTTAGAATGGTACGAAAAACAAAAAACTGGAAATATTACGGCCATTTTAAATGATGATGTAAATCAATTAGAGCGTTTTTTAAATGGTGGATTCAATGATATACTTCAAATTATAGTATCGACAATTGCAATAGGTGGAGTGTTTTTTTATATATCTCCGCTTATAGCATTATTTGCAGTATGTCCAATTCCAATTATTCTAATAGTAGCATCACTATTTCAAAAAAAACTTTCTCCTAAGTATCTGGATGTCAGAAACGCAGCAGGTGATTTAAGTTCTTCCATTTTTAATAATTTACTTGGCATTATTACTATCAAAGGTTTTACTGCTGAACAATATGAAACTAATAAAATTTTAAAAATGAGCAATGAGTATCAGACTAAAAATCAAAGCGCAATTAGATTAAGCTCTGCATTTATTCCGATTGTAAGAATGGGTGTCTTAACAGGATTTATTGGAACTATGATTATTGGAAGTGTATATGCTCTAAATGGAGTCATAGCAGTGGGCTCATTTAGTGTTTTAGTTTTTTTAACACAAAGATTTTTATGGCCTTTTACTAGACTTGGTGAAACTATTGATTTGTTCGAAAGATCAATGGCTTCAACAAGAAGAATTTTAGAACTTTTAGAAACATCATTTAAAATTAAAAATGATGATGATCCTAAAATAATGAATTCATTAAATGAAAATATTGTGTTTGAAAATGTTGAATTTGGCTATGAAGATAAAAGTGTATTTAAAAATTTAAATTTAGAAATAAATAAAGAAGAATTTATTGGTATAGCAGGCCAAACTGGATCTGGAAAAACAACATTAATCAAATTATTATTTAGATTTTATGAAATTAAAAATGGTGCAATTAAAATTGATGGTACAAATATTAATAAACTTGATATTGGTTCACTACGTTCAAATATTGGTCTGGTAAATCAGGAAATATTTTTATTTGATGGGACCATTAGAGAGAATATTTGTTACCCAAATACAGATATAGATGAGTCTTTGCTTATGGAAGTTGCCCAAAGTAGTCAATGTCTAGAATTTATTGAAAAACTTGATGAAGGATTTGATACTATTGTTGGTGAGCGCGGACAAAAATTATCAGTAGGTCAAAAGCAAAGAATTGGAATTGCTAGAGCGTTATACAAAAATCCTGAAATACTTATATTTGATGAAGCAACATCTGCTGTTGATAATGAAACAGAATATTTAATCCAAAAAGCGTTAAAAGAAATATCTAAAAGTTGTACAACCATTGTGATTGCACATAGACTGTCTACCATTAAAAATGCTAATAAGATTATTGTGCTGGGTAATGAACATGTACTTGAAGAGGGTACGCATGATGATTTAATTGAAAATAATAACTTTTATAAACACTTGTGGGATATACAAACTGGAAATAATTAATTCTATGTATATTTATAAAAATAATATAAATTTCTTACCCATTTCGGGCCTTTAGCTCAGTTGGTTAGAGCAGCGGACTCATAATCCGTTTGTCCGGGGTTCGAGTCCCTGAAGGCCCACAAAAAAACCCCTCAAATCTTGAGGGGTTTTAATTTTTTACTTCAAGGCTTCAATTGAGGTAGCAAGATTAATACATTTAGTAGTAACCCCGCCAAAATCATGAGATGATATGGCAATATCAACCTTACAATAACCAACCTGTAAATCAGGGTGATGATTTAATTTTTCAGCAATTGGTGCAATTTTAGTTACAAATTCTATACCATTCATGTATGTATCAAACTCAAAAGATTTGGTGAGCTTGCCATCTTGGTAATTCCAACCATATGTGGAAATAGATTTTTTTATTTCATCTGGATGTAGAAGCATATTTAAAATTTAGAATATTTAATGTGTTCTAGTTTCAAAAATGTAATTTGATTTTGCAATGCATAGTAACCACCAAATAATATAAAACTAAACAATATATTGCTAGTAAGTGTAGCTCTAAAAAATGGTATGGCTGCCACATAACAAGTAACTAAACCCTCAAAAGTCATAGGATACATAGTGCCACTAAGCCAAACACCAAAATTTGAAACAATAAAAAAAACCACTCCAACACCAATTGAACTGCTCAAAACTTTTGGAATGGTAATAGTGTTTTTAAAAATTTGTACACTTAGTAGAGCAATAATGATATAAGCAAGATAGTTGAAAGGTGATGAGAATAAAATAAACTCGCTATAATACTCAGAATAAGCTCCCCAATTATTAATATATAAATCGCTAAGCCATAAAGCACCTACTGAAATAGCAATAGCCTGCAATTTATTTTTAAAATGTACCGCAGCAAATAAAATCATAGCAAACACAGGTACGAAGTTTGATGTATGAGGTATTAATCTTGAACCTACAATCAGTAATACTACAATTACTGAAAATAAAAGTTGTAATTTATTGTTTGTCAATTTATTAATCCTTTCAATCTTGAAACAAAATTTAAACTTAAATGACAATTAAATGCAAAGATGAATATTTATTACTTTAAAATTTATTAATTAAAATTTAAATTTTAAGGTTAACATTTCAAAAAAAATACAAAATTATTATGAGCTCAAAAATTTTAATCAAAAATGG
>CAZYFB010000079.1:0-5782 GCA_964646655.1 uncultured bacterium | reverse complement strand
AAAAACAAAGATTTTAATATCAAAATAATTTTTTTTATGAGCATTTAATTATTTTGTTGCATTTATGCAACACTAAAAAAGCATATATTTATTGAATTTTATAGCCAAAAAAACTACTACCTTCAGGTACCAAACCTTTAATTTTCCAATATTTTCTCTGCATTTCAAATGCTTGGTAAAACTCCTCTTTTTGATCAACAAACTCCTCTTTTTTTACTGATTTTTGGTGTATTCCGCCTTGAACTTGTCGAATACTTGCTGTTGGTGAAAAAAACTTGTCTCTCTCATCTTTAGAATAAGAAGCATGTATCTCTAAAAACTTGTAAATCTTTTTTTGTGCAGTTGTGTCGTCTTGAACAATTTCCTCATAAAAAAGATCTAATATGCGTTCATCTTTGTTTTCAATTGATTTATTCCAATAAAGATTTACCGCTTCAAAATTTGCCATAAATACACCAATATTAAAAAAACTAGAACTAAAAGGTATATTCTGAACATATCTTTGTTTGTACAAAGAAATTGCTGTATCCCATGGATCTCTAAATAATCTGATAACTTTTACTTTGGGTAAAAATTTTAAAATATAGCCTAAATACAAAAAATTTTCTGGTAATTTATCAATTATATATTTGCTCTTTCCTCTCATGAAGTCTGTTCTCCTAATATACTTATTGTTAAAATCGCTCATAATTTTTTTTGTATCTTTGTCTTTATTTTGTAAATAACTACTAATCAAATTTTTTGCCGTAAGTAACTCACCACCAGCAAACACTTCATTGTTTGATGTGGCTATCGACTCAACTAAAGTTGTCCCAGACCTTGGTGATCCTACAATAAAAAAATTATTTTCTCCCATATTATTATCTTTGATCTCAAAATTTTTTACATTTTCTTCGTAGTAATCAATAGAAAACTGTATCTTATTTTGATAGTCGTAAGAATTATATCTTGTAGAGTTAAATGTCTCTTGATTACCTAAATGATAATATTCCTCTGACTTAAGTTTATTTGATTTTCGAAAATACAAAGCTAATCCAAAATATAACGGTGTCACGAAATAAAATCGTTCTAGTTTATTTTTAAAATTATTATGATTTTTTTTTGATTTCTCAATTGCCTTATCTGCAATTTGTTTTGATATAGCATTGGGGTCAACACTAGCCAATAAGTAAAAAATGTTCTCATTAAATTCTTTATTCAAAATAGATTTGAACATCTCAACTGTTTCTGAGTCTTTTTGTAAAGCGGTGTTTATAGTTGCTTTATGCCAAAACACACTTACGTGCTGATTAATAACATAATATTCCTTATTGATGATTTTTTTGATTGATTTATCTATATACTCACTAGCTTTATTAAAATCTCTGAGACCCAAATACACCTCAGATAAGTTTGTAAATACACTGAGAGCGTCTTGTTCAATCTCCAGAGCTTTATTTAAATATGTGATTGCCTCTTCATACTCTTCCATTTTTAGTAATGAATATCCAAGATTATTAAAATAATCGAAATCTTTCAGGTCTGGTTTTATTTGAAGACCCCTTTTAAGTAAAAGTACTGATAGTGGAAAGGCATTTTTTTGCATATAAATATATGCTAATACTTTATTCAAGTTTAAATTATTCTGATCCTTTTTGTATAAATTGTTAGCAACTTGAAATGCCTTATCTAAATTATTAGCCCTCAACAAATTCAGAACATCAGAAATTTCTTTTTTCATAATTCAATTATAAGGTATAAAAGTAATCTATGTCTCTAATAAATAAAATTAATTTTCAATATAAATACAGGGTGCTAAAGGATTTAGTTGATACAAAAAGATATGAAGATTTTTTTGATGAGCTAGGAAAAACTAAAAAAAATCATGATGTTTTCTCAGATTTATCTAGTGCATTCGTAAGTAATTTAATTAAAGAAAATGAAAAAGATATTTTTGGTTCAAAATTTGTGTGGTTAAACTCTTTTATAATTGAAGATTTATTGTATTTAAATGATTTTATTATTTATTATTTTAACAAACAACAGAAAAAAGTTGACCCTATAAAAATGTATCAAGAAGAGATTGCAGAGGTATTTAAAAATAGTAAAAATAATAAAAATATAAGCTTTGATGATCTCTTAGATAATTCATATTTATATCAATGGCTAATTTTACAAAATTCAGACCAGAAAAATAATTTTATCAATAATCAAATGCCTTTTTTTTCTACTAAAAATAATTTCAATTTTACAAAACCAACACTCACTTACTGTTTTATCATGATTATTGATAATCCGTATAATGTTTATCAAACTATTAAAAATCAAAATGATAATGATATTGAGAAATCGAGGAACATATTTTTAAATTTAGATAACCGATCTAGTTATTTTAATTTAGAAAAAGTTACTGTGGAAATTAATAGACAAGGTTGGCAAACAAATTCAAAAAGTTGGATAGATCCAAATGTTTTAAACTCACTTCGTGGAAAAATTATTTTAAAAAGTGAGTTAATCGAAAATACTTATGAAACATTAAGCTCCATTATTTTTCATTTTATACAATCTGGAATAAAAATAGATATTAATTACGAAATAATTCAAGAATTTATTAAAAATAACCCTGTATCATTAAAAAAAATAGAACAAAACATCTCAGTTAAAGAAAAAAAATTCCTAGATCCTTACATAGATAACATTATATCTGATGGTGATCAGGTAAATTGATTTAAGTTGAGTATAAATTTTAATCAATTATCCGAAATCAATAGAAATTTAAAAAAATATCCAAAATGTTCACTTTTGATTGTTTCAAAAAACAGAGACCCTGAAACAATTAAATTACTGATTAATGAAGGTTACTTATTTTTTGGAGAAAACAGAGTTCAAGAAGCAGAAAAGAAATTTTCCATCATAGGTAATAAGAATGTTGTCATTCACTTAATAGGTCCACTTCAATCGAATAAAGTAAAAACCGCCTTAAAATTATTTAGTACAATTCAGACTATAGATAGGCCGAAATTAGTTAGTGAAATTTCTAAACACTTAAACTCTGACATAGACCATCAAATAGTTACTAGAGACTTTTATATTCAAGTTAACATTGGCAAAGAGAATCAAAAATCAGGTGTATTGCCAAACGACTTACCAGAACTATATGACTTTGCAATTCATAATAAACTTAAAATAACTGGCTTGATGTGCATTCCACCCTTTGATCGTAATCCAAGTATTTATTTTGAGGCAATGAATGTATTGAAAAACTCCTTGAATAAAAATTTAAAATTAAGTATGGGAATGAGTAATGATTATGAGATAGCTTTAAATTACCAATCAGATCTTATAAGAGTAGGATCTAAAATTTTTGAATGAAAAAATATATTCTCTTATTACTTTTTTTCTTACCAGCTCATTTATATTCTTTAGAACTTTCGTGTAGGTTTGAGGAAGTTTACAAAGATGGATTAACTCAACAGGGTTTTTTTTTAATGAAAAAAGGTAAGTTTAGATATGAATATTTAGATGAAAATCTTTTTACAATTATTATTAAAGACAACAAATATTATCTTATACCAAATAATCAGAAAGACAGCTTCAGAACATTAAATGAAAATACAGAACTCATCGATGAATTATTGAGTGTTCTATCAGATTTTCAAAATATAAATGAGGTTTATGAAAGAGGAGAATATACATACTTAATTGAAAAAAGTTCGAATGAATTCATAAAAAGAATAGCAATAAAATCAAAAGAAATAAATATGAGTATTAATTTCTTAAATTGTAAATTCAAAGATATACATGATAAATATTTCATGCATTTTCCATTAAGACCATATGTGCCTCAATAATGATTGAGCTTGATTGTAAAGATAGCTTTTTAAAAAAAAATTTAACAAATCTTCTTTATCAAAAAAAATTAATCTCCCCTGTAGATAATCAAAATTATTTTTCAACTATTCACATTAAAAACTGCTCAAACTCAATAGAACTTATTATAAATGGTAATAGTTTTGACATGAAATTACCGATAGATATAAATATTTTTCAAAAAAAAATTTATGAAAAAGTTTTTGATATTAATGTTGATTTTTCGAATGGGAACTATTACCCATACCAGAGACTAATAAAAAACAAAGATCACAAAAAAACTTATCTTAGCTACTTGCAAAATATTATTTTATCAAATTTAATTGTAAAAGATAAAGGCATAGAGAAATTTGTGTTATATAAACTTATTTGGCCTGAGGATAGAAATATATCTCTTAATAAGTTAGACACTCACTTAACCAATCTAAAAACACATATTAACTCAAATTTGAATATAAAAATTAATTTTCACTCCCAAAATAAAATATTAAAATTAATTATTGATTAATATTTCTCTCTTGCCAGCATGGTTTGGCGGTGAAACAACACCTCTTTGTTCAAGAGCTTCCATGATTCTCGCAGCCTTATTGTATCCAACTTGAAAGTTTCTTTGAAGGTAGCTTGTAGACGCTTTGTTAGATGTCTTAATAAGATCTATTGATTTTGTTATTAAATCCTCATCTTCATCACTCAATGTGTCAAAATTCTCGTCATTATTTTTAATAATTTCTTCAAGTTCATCAAGATATTGAACAGCCTGGCTTTTTTTTATTTCTTTTATTAGTTTATTAACCTCGTTATCTGATATGAAAGCAGATTGATATCTAATGATATTTCCTCCATTTTTTGACATTAACATATCTCCATTCCCAAGTAATTGTTCTGCACCAATCTCACCCAGAACTGTTCTACTGTCATACTTACTAGCTACTTGAAAACTAATTCTGGATGGAAAATTTGCTTTGATACTACCAGTAATTATATCAACGCTTGGTCTTTGTGTCGCCATTACTAAATGAATACCGCATGCCCTTGCCATCTGAGCAAGTCTTTGGACATAGTGCTCGACTTCTTTACCAGCTGTCATCATTAGATCTGCCATTTCATCAATAAAAACAACTATGTATGGAAGTTTTTCAATTGATTTCTCATTATATCCTTCAAGGCTTCTGGTGTTTTCCTCATTCATAAGCGAATATCTCCTCTCCATTTCTTTACATACCCATTTAAGAGCAATGATTGCTTTTTTAGGTTCTGTGACTACAGGTGTAAGTAAATGTGCTATGTCATTGTATACACTTAATTCAAGCATCTTTGGGTCAATAAGTATTAAACGCAATTCTTTCGGAGAAAACTTATAAAGAATACTTGCCAGCAGTGTGTTTATGAAGACAGATTTACCTGACCCAGTTGTACCAGCAACTAATAAATGTGGAGTCTTGCTTAAATCAATAACCTCAATATTCCCAGAAATATCTTTTCCAATACATATTGGGATTTTAGATGATGTATTTTTAAAGTTTTTATTAATTAAAAGTTCTTTTATTGTAACCGTCTCACGTTGGTCATTTGGTACTTCTACACCTAAGTATTGGGTCCCGTATATTTGTGCAATACGCACTGCACCAACACCCATGCTTCTAGATATATCGTCTGCTAAATTAATTATTGTATTTATCTTTATACCTGCAGCCGGGAGTATTTCAAAAAGAGTAACAACTGGACCATGTTTTACATTTATTACTTGTATCTCAATATTAAAATCTTGAAAAACTCTCTCAAGCAAATCTGAGTTAGCTTTAATATTTTCTTTATCTAATTTATTTTTTGCTAAAGCATTGTTTGAGTCTAATATTTCAAGAGATGGTGATAGATATTCACCCTTTTTTTCTGATTCAAAATTTTCATTTTCTTCATTTGGGTTATTAATTTC
>CAZYFB010000078.1:0-5890 GCA_964646655.1 uncultured bacterium | reverse complement strand
ACTTAAATGTTTGGAATAAAAATGATCGTCATTATCCATTAATATCTTTAGATGATTTTAAAAACCAAAAGATTTCATCAAAATTAAAATTTTTAGATTTTAAGATTAGGGATATTAATGAATTGCCAATTGATAAAATTACTAATGATTCATCATTAGTTATATTATCTCAATCTAAAGATAGATTTGATATTGTTAATCAAAAAAAACTTTTTAGAAAATTATTAGATAAGAAGTGTAAGGTTCCAGTAATTCTATCTAGTTTTTATAAAGATTCATTAGAGAGCTTAAAAATACAGTTACACTCAACTATTGATATAGGGTCTTTGTTAATAGAGGGTTTTGGGGATGGTGTTTTTATTGTAAATAATAATACAGATAATACAAAGTATCTAAATAGCACTAGCTTTGGGATATTACAAGCAAGTAGAAGAAGAATATCAAAAGCAGAATATATATCATGCCCATCATGCGGTAGAACTTTGTTTGATTTACAAGATACAACGGCAATGATCAGGTCTAAAACGGATCATTTGAAAGGAATTAAAATAGGTATTATGGGGTGTATTGTAAATGGTCCTGGAGAAATGGCTGATGCAGATTATGGGTATGTGGGTACAGGTGTAGGTAAAATTTCTTTATATAGAGGACAAAAAATGGTTAAAAATAGTATTGATTCAAAATTTGCAGCAGAGGCTTTGATTAATTTAATTAAAGAGGACGGAAATTGGATTGAGCCAAAAAAAGAGGAGCAATATAAATGAAATTATTAATTAAACCTTTAAATGATTTAGCTAAAAAATATTACTCTAAACATAATCATTTTCATAAAGGCGATGCGGGCTTAGACCTTTATATACTTAAAGATCAGACGATAAAAGCTGGAGAGACAGTTAAAATAAAACTTGGGATTTCTTGTGAAAATATTGATGGAAAAGGGTATTTATTATTTCCAAGATCAAGTATATCAAAAACACCTTTGAGATTGGCGAATTCTATAGGATTAATTGATTGGGGTTATAGAGGGGAAATAATGGCGGTATGTGACAACATCAAAGATTATGACTTTTCTATTAGTAAGGGGGATCGACTTTTTCAGATTGTATCTTCAGATATGTCTTCAATTGAATTTGAAATTGCAAATGAATTATCTGAAACTACAAGAGGATCAGGTGGTTTTGGCAGTACTGGGAGTTAAAGTATGTCAAATTGACATTATTCGTACTTATGGCATATTTTTTGTGTAGATAGTATTATTACTTAAGAATTTTATTAATAGGAGAAAATTAAAATGAAAATTAAACCATTATCTGATAGAGTTGTGGTTAAAGCAGAAGCTGCTGAAGAAAAAACGGCATCTGGCATTATATTGCCAGATACTGCAAAGGAAAAACCACAAATGGGTACTATTGTAGCGATAGGTCCAGGTTCTGTTTCAAGCTCAGGATCGCTTGTTAAAATGACCGTTAAAGTTGGTGATAAAGTATTATATGGTAAATACTCAGGAACTGAAGTTACCATTAAAAATGAAGATTATTTGATAATGAAAGAAAATGATATATTCGCTATCATATAAAAAATTATAGGAGATTATAAAAAAATGGCAAAAAATATAGAATACAATACAGAAGCAAGGTCTAAATTAAAAGTTGGAGTTGATAGTTTAGCTGATGCTGTTAAAGTTACTCTTGGACCTAAGGGTAGAAATGTAGTTATTGATAAGAAATTTGGAGCACCAACTATAACAAAAGATGGTGTTACAGTGGCTAAAGAAATTGAGCTAGAAGATGCTGTAGAAAACATGGGTGCTCAAATGGTTCGTGAAGTTGCATCCAAAACATCTGATATTGCAGGTGATGGAACAACTACCGCAACTGTTCTAGCACAATCTATTGTTTCAGAGGGTTTAAAAAATGTTACTGCAGGTGCAAATCCAATGGATATTAAAAGAGGAATTGATAAAGCAGTAGAGCAAGTTCTTGATTGTTTAAAAGGAATGAGTAAAGAGGTTTCTAAAAAGGAAGAAATTTCACAGGTGGGAACAATCTCTGCAAACAATGATTCATCAATTGGTAATTTGATTTCAGATGCAATGGATAAGGTTGGAAATGAAGGTGTCATAACAGTTGAAGAAGCAAAAAGTATGGATACTTTCTTAGAAACAGTAGAAGGAATGCAATTTGATAGAGGTTATTTATCTCCTTATTTTGTAACAAATGCTGAAAGTATGGAGGCTGAACTAGAAAATCCAATGATTTTACTTCATGAGAAGAAAATTAGTAATATGAAAGAATTACTTCCAGTTCTTGAAAAAGTTGTGCAAGCTGGAAAATCTTTATTAATTATTGCTGAAGATATTGAGGGTGAAGCTTTAGCAACTTTAGTTATGAATAAGTTAAGAGGTTCATTTAAAGTTGCAGCAGTTAAAGCTCCAGGTTTTGGTGATAGAAGAAAAGAGATGATGCAGGATATTGCAATTTTAACTGGTGCTACAGTAATTTCAGAAGATCAAGGTTATAAACTTGAAAATGCAGATCTATCATATTTAGGTGAAGCAAGAACTGTAAATATTGATAAAGATAACACAACTGTAGTTGAGGGTAAAGGTAGCCAAGATGCAGTTCAAGCGCGTGTAAATGAAATCAAGGTTCAAATTGATAAAACTTCTTCTGATTATGATAGAGAAAAGCTACAAGAAAGACTAGCTAAGCTTTCAGGTGGCGTTGCTGTATTAAATATTGGTGCTGCAACAGAAGTTGAAATGAAGGAAAAGAAGGATAGAGTAGATGATGCTTTACATGCAACTAGAGCTGCAGTAAAAGAAGGTATAGTACCAGGTGGTGGAGTAGCACTTTTAAGATCTGTTGATGCAATTAAAACAGATAAAATGGAAGGTGACGAAGCTATTGGTGCTGAAATTCTTAAAAAAGCACTTGAAGGGCCAATGCGTCAAATAGTTGCTAATGCTGGACTTGAAGAGTCTATTATTGTTAATGAGGTTAGAAACAATAAAAGTAAAAGTTATGGTTTTGATGCAAGAGCTGAAAAGTATCTTGATATGATCAAGGCAGGAATAATTGATCCAACATTAGTAACTAGAACTGCTGTTCAGAATGCTGCTAGTGTTGCAGGGTTATTATTAACTACAGAAGCTGTTATTTCAGATAAACCTGAACCAGCTGCTCCTGCTGCTCCTGCTATGCCTGATATGGGTGGTATGGGTGGTATGGGTGGAATGATGTAAGTCATAAAATTCTTACTAAAAAAAGCACCATATAAATGGTGCTTTTTTTTTACTCAAAAGATTTTAATGAATATTTTTATGACTAAATGTATTAACTATTATAACACCTAATACAATTAAACATAACCCAAGTATAGATTGCCACTGTAAAGTTTGGCCGTAAATAAAATAACTAAGAAGTGAAATAAAAAATATACCAAGACCAGACCATGTTGCATAAACAATTGCAATTGGAATGCTTTTCATAGCAAATGTTAAAAAGTAAAATGCAGATATATAAGCAATTGACAAAAGTATTGTTGGAATAGGCTTTGTAAAGTTTTGTGAAAAGGACAGTAGCATAGTACCACAAACTTCACATATTATTGCTATTAAAAGGTAAAGATACGCCATAGATATCAACCTTCTTTTGGATTAAAAATATATTCTTTTCTTATAAGGATATCCTTAAACATCATCCAATCACCCATAAAGCTATAAATAGGGTATTTAAATGTAGCTGGTTTATTTTTTTCAAAATAAAAGTGACCTATCCATGCAAATCCATATCCAAAAATTGGAGCAAATAATAAAAATTTTTTATCATATAAAATCGAGAGAATAAATGTTAATATTACTAAAAATGAGCCTATAAAATGAAGAAGTCTACATATTGAATTTTTATGTTCTGATAGATAAAAAGGATAAAACTCTTTAAATGAATTAAACTTTTTATTCATAAATGAAATTTAGAATTAGTAAATAACTAATGTTCTATTATCTTTAATATTGGCAGTTTCTTTTTGATCTTCTAAAAATAAATTACTTTGAGTATTTTTAAGTCTTTCAAGTTCATTTTTTTTATATAATGATAAATCAAGAGTCTTTAAATCTGCAAGTTCATTCATTCTAAAAATAGCTATACTTTCATTATCTATAGGATTCATTGTCATATCTAAACCTTTTTCAAGACTTAAAATGAATCCTTTAATTTCAGGTATAGTTATTAATGTATTTCTAAGGTCTGTACTAATAAAAGATAACATAAAATCATTTATTGTACCTTTATGGTTTCTAAAAAGAATATTTTGAGAAGCATTTTCATCATTTTCAATCCAATAAGATAGAGGATCAAAACTTTCAATATCCTCTTCTGAAAGTTCATTTAAAAAATCATCGTAACTTTTCATCAAATTTTTAAAATCATTTTTAGCAACTTCACATTTCTTGCTAAATTCAATTTCTCTAATAAGTTTATCCTTAATTCCCGACTCTTCAAGGTTAACATAACCTTCAGATATTTCTTTTTTAACATGAAAAACACCTATATCGTTAAAACCTTTATCATTGTTTCTATCAGAATCAATATTCATTAATTTGATTTCCCCGATATCATTTGTAAAGGCAAACTCTATTATTTTTCTACCAGCACCAATAATATTATAAAAAGGAATACTTCCACCATCAGAATTTTTAGTTTGAGTACCAAGGCCACTACCACTAAGGCTAAATTCATTAGACAGCGTTACTTCCTTAACCATTGAAAAGCTGTTGTTTTTCTCTACAGCAGTGCTAAACCCATTTCTTCTTGCTGATTTTCTAAAATCTTTAGCTAATTTTTTTACAGAGTCTATTTGAGAATCATCTAGGCCATTTAAATCCCATTTAACAAACTCAATAATTCTTCTAGTATCTTTTTTAAGATTATATGATTTATCATCTTTTTTTAATTCATAGTAATCATTTAACTCATCATCACTTACCTCTACATCGATATTAGCTAGTGAATATGTCAAATAATCAAAATTATAGTTACCTTGCTCTAGAAGTAATTGATCTTTTAGCTCTAATTTTGATAAAGATTGAGTAGAATTAATAATATAATTTAATTTAACATTTGCTAACTGTCTTTTCATTGTAGAAAACCAATTATTCCATCTTGACGAACCTTGGGATCTAATTTGCATATCTTGTTGAGGAAATGTTAAGGCAAAAGCTTCATTTAACTTAGTATATAATAATCCATTATCCACTGATGCTTCATAAAGAATTTGATTAAATGTAGAGTCAACTATAAATAAACCCAATAATTCAAGTTCAGATTTATAAGTGGGATTAAAATTAGGATAATTTTTAATAAAATCTATAACTTCATCTAAATGTGGACTATCTTCATTTGGATCTTCTGTAATTAAGTCTAAATCAGAAATAAATTGATTATTAACTTTTTGATTAATTAATGTTGACCATACTTGATTTAAAGCATTAAGCGTATCAAGTTGCTTATCAGTTGCGCTATAAGGAGAATTAGGACCAAAAGGATTAGCTCTACTATGATAAAAGTCAGGATTATTTAGATATCTTTGAAAATATTCTTCTACAGTGATACTTATGTTTTCATTATCTGAACAAGCAACAAATCTTTCTGGATCACAATTTTCACTATTACCTTTATCTGATGTTGTACTGCTAAAAATACTTCCAAATCCACCCATAGCTAGTACAAATAATACTACTAGAGCATACAAAACTGGTGCAGACTGGTCTCTAAGTGTTGACATTTTCATATAAATACTCCATTAATTAGTTTTCTTCTGTGGAGATAAGCGGGGTCGAACCGCTGACCTCTTGAATGCCATTCAAGCGCTCTCCCAACTGAGCTATATC
>CAZYFB010000077.1:0-5895 GCA_964646655.1 uncultured bacterium | reverse complement strand
TCAAGACTTAAAGAATCTAAAAACTCAAAAGAAGAAAATAAAGTTAAAAACTGCACTTCAGCTTCAGTTGTATCTAAAGCTATATCGTATGTTATAGCATCAGCAAATGTTAATTTTGATTCCATTAATTGTTCATAAAATAAATCATTTGATTTTGGAATAATTGATATATTTTGAGCATTCATCAAACTATCACTTATGATTTCATAAAAAATAGAATCTTTTTCAAGTTGAATATTTAAGTTAATTGTTTCAACGATAGAAGAATCTTTGATAGGCACTACGTTTACAGTATCTATTTCTGATGTTAAGATAAATGATAAAAAAAGAATCAAATACATACTTAGTCTATTTTATCTTTTCCAAAATATGGTTTAATTAAATCTGGTAAATTTATATTACCATCTTTATTTTGATATGTTTCTAAAATAGAAATCATTAACCTTGGAGTAGCTAAACCAGATCCATTTAATGTATGAACAAATTCAAGTTTATTTGTTTTAGAATTTCTAAATTTAATATTCCCTCTTTGAGATTGAAAAGATTCAAAATTACTACAACTAGATACCTCCAAATACCTTTTTTCAAATGGAGACCAAACCTCTATATCAAAACATTTTGCGGCTGAGAATGATAAATCACCTGAACAAAGCTCAATAACTCTATAATGTAAATTAAGATTTTGTAATATTTTCTCAGCATCTGCAAGTAATTTATCAAGTTCTACATAGGATGATTCAGGATGAACAAATTTTAATAATTCAACTTTATTAAATTGATGTAATCTTTGGAGACCTTTTGTTTCTTTACCATAACTTCCAGCTTCTCTTCTAAAACAAGCGCTATAAGCAACAAACCTTTTGGGTAAATCGTTTTCAATTAAAGTTTCATTTGAATATAAATTTGTGATAGGTACTTCAGCAGTTGGTATACAATATAAATCATCATTCTCTATATAATACATATCATCTTTAAACTTAGGTAAATTTCCAGTAGTATATGGTGAATTGCTTGAAACTAAAAATGGTGGATAAATTTCAATGTAATTATGTTTTTCAATATGGGTTTCTAACATAAAATTAATTAATGATCTTTCTAATTTAGCACCTTTATCAATATATAATGGAAAAGCAGTACCTGAGATTTTTGCTGCTCTTTTAAAATCTAACAAATTTAATCTTTCTGCTAATTCTAGATGACTTTTAGGTTCAAAACTAAAATTGGGCTTCTCACCCCATTCTTTAATTACTTTATTATCTTTTGAATTGGAGCCTTTGGGTACAGATTTATGTATAATATTTGGAATATATTTTAATTTATTTTCTAATGATGAATTAAAATCAGCCAAATCATTATCTAATGCCTTAATTTTGACTGATATTATTTTCATATTATCAATTAAAGATGAACAGTCATCATTATTTTTTCTTTTAACTGATATATCATTATTAATTATATTTCTTTCAGCTTTAAGGTTTTCTACTTCTTGAATTAGAGTTCTTCTTTTTAGATCTAAATCTAAAATCTCATCTATATTGACATCAGATTTTTTTTCTTTGATACAATCTGAAATTATCTGCTTATTATCTCTTATAAATTTTATTGAATGCATAATTATCTTTGAATATTGTAAAGTAAAGATGTTGAAAATTCTAAAAAATTATCCTCTGAATATAAATTTTCTGTTACATAATAACCAACTTTTAAATGGTAATCTAAACCATTATATAGTGTCTTCTTAAAATTAATTGAATATATATTTCTAGATTTATTGATCCCATTAGATAATAAGCTGGCATTAGAATTATAATTAGCTTGTCCAAATTTTGTAGCATGCAATGAAAAATCAATTATAAAATTAAGTTTACTGATATTATTAATAACAAATAATACTAGAGATAATCTATTATCAATAGAATCTCCACCAGACCATAAACCAATTGGATAATTATGATGATATGCGGTATTAATAGGAAATTTATGTGAATAAACTTGAGGTTCAGCGTCTGAATACTCAAACTTAACGATACCTTTAATATTTGAATTTATTATTTTTGAATTAAATATTTTAGAAAAACCTATTTGTCTAGCAAACCAATTTTTTGATTGTTCATTAAAAGTATCATAGAATGCCCATTCATCAATAAGCAAACCACCATAGAATCTAAATTGTGAAAAAACATAATCAAAATCAAATCCTATTTGAAGATTGTCTAAATCCCCATTCTGATGTTGATCTGACCAATAAAAACTAAACGGATTATAATATAAGATTGAATTTTTTGCTTTACCTATAATCTGCTCATAGAAACCTAATCTGAAATTTTCATTAATTGTAAAGTCGATTCTATGATTAAATATTTTTTTAGGTATTACAGCATACTTATCATTTAATTCTTCATATTGATATACAAAATTAGTATCAATTAAATTTGAATATAAGTCACCAATTAGAAATGTAAAATGAACCTTATTTTTATGATTATATCTAAATCTAATTTGATTAAACGCTGGCGTTGAATTTGATATTGATAAATTAGAAAAAGAAGATGGACCTAAACTAGATCTAAATTTACCAATTATCAGATCAGCGTTTTTTGATAGTACTGAAATGTATCCTGTAGTTTCATCAAAATCAATTCCATTATTATTATTTTTAACGTTTCGAAAATAAGCATACTGGTAATTAGGGTTATATAAAAATATAGGTAAATTACCTAAATTATTGAAATCTAGAGAAGATTCAGCTCTTAAATCATTATCTAACCCATAGGCTGAATGTTTGTAAAATGAAAATAAACCATTAAACCATATTGGATTACTAATAGAATTTAATATAATTTTATTAAATGTAAATTCTGCGCCTGGTGTAAACCATACTACTGAACTAGGGGTTTGTTGATTTATTTCAAATCCATTACTACTATATCTAAAGCCCATTACAGGGAACAAATCTATATTATCAATATTGTCAAAAAAATTATATGATTTATTTTTTTTATAATTTGTTAAGGGAAATAAATATAAACTTTCATTTATACTTTTTTGCTCTATTATGTTAAACTCAGCTAAATGTTTATCATAAATATCCTGATTTATATCTATACCTTGAGATAAAATTAAATTAAATAATACAAGTATAATCATCACTGACCCTTACCAGACAATATAACCCATATTGTTATTATCATAATTTTAATATCAAGCCATATTGAAATATTTTCTATATAATAAAAGTCTAGTTTAAGTTTATGCTCAACATTATCTAAATCCGTGTCATATGAACCCATAACTTGAGCCCAACCAGTTATTCCAGGCCTAACATTAAGTCTTCTCATATAAAAAGGAAATTTATCTTTTAACTGATTAATAAAAAAATCTCTTTCTGGTCTTGGGCCTACAATACTCATATTACCTATTAAGACATCAAATAGTTGAGGAAATTCATCAAGTCTAGTTTTTCTCAAGATCTTACCAATATTTGTTATTCTTGGATCATTCTTTTTAGCCCAAACTGGACCAGTATCTTTTTCTGAATCTATATGCATCGTTCGAAACTTATGAACTATAAAAGATTTACCATTTAATCCAATTCGTTCTTGCTTAAATATAATGGGTCCATTTGATGTTATTTTTATAAATAAAGAGGTAATTAATAAAATTGGAAACATGATTATGAGGCCAATAAAAGATACTAATATATCAATAATTCTCTTTACAAAAACTTGTAATTCTGTTAAAATATTTGGATTAATATCAATTAAAGGCATTCCTGTTACTGAATGCATTTGAGCATAACCTGTTAACAAATCATACATGCCTGGTACTACCTTAATACAAACATCTAAATTTCTTAAATTTGATATAATTTCTATAATATTTGAAGATTCTTTGCTATCAAGTGCAATTATAACCTCATTGATAAAATTATTATTCAAAAAATTATAAAGTTCATTTAGTTCAAAAAACTTACAATCTTTTAGAGATTCATTATTTAATTTTTCAATATATTGACCAATCTCTTTATTGTCATCAGTATGAAAATATCCTAATACTTTAAAACCTGAATATTTGTATAAAGATATTTTTTCTATAAAATTTTTAGCTGTATTAAATGATCCAATAACTATAGTGCTTCTTAAACCTATATTTTTCTTTAAAAGTTGTTTTTGAATTGATCTAATGATTAATCTTATAAATAAATCAAAAAATAAAAATAAAATAGATAATAATACAATATTCTGAGATTGTTGTGCATCTATGTATTTAAACATAATTTTATAAACTAAATATATAAATGTACTTGATGTTGTTAAAATAAAGATTATCTTAAATTCTTCTAATCTTGACTGTAAAGACGAAGGGTTGTATCTACCAAAAAATCTAAATAAGAAAATTATACCTATTGCTATTAATAAAGGCTGATCAATGATTGCAGGCACATTTAAAATGTTTAAAACTAATTTATATGATATTGCATAACTAAATACATCACATAGTAATAAAGATATAATAACCAATATTGAAAAGTTATTATGTTGATTAATTTCTTTTATTTTCATTTAAAATTATTCTTAATTATTATTTTCTTAAATTTTTATACGCCCATTTTCTTATAAAAAAAGGCATTATTCTTATAACAATAGAAGCTAATTTTAAGAAATTTAATTTTAAAGAACTTGTATTATGTGAATATCTTATAATTATTTGTCTTTTTATAGCTGACCATTTAGATCTCCTCTTGAGCCTATCAATAACTCTTAAATATATAAGAGGTTCTTGTATATTGCTAATAACTATATTATCATTGATACATCTATTCCATAACTCTAAATCTTGATCTGTATACATATATTCATTATACATACCAACTTTAACAATGGAATCCACCTTAAACATTACTGATGAATGAATTAAAGGGTTTCTGTAATGAATTATATTTTTAATGTCTATTTTATTTAATGGTGTTCTATTTAAAAACATTCTATTTATTGTTAATTCATTTTCAAACTCATAAGCCCAAGTTCCTAAAATTTCTGTATTTAAATGATTTTTGAAATAGGAAATTTGTTTTTCAAATCTATCTGGAAAACAAATATCATCTGCATCCATTCTTGCATAAAATTTAGTATTACAGGATTTTATAGATTCATTTAACGCACGAGGTAAACCACATTTTTTTAGCTTTAATAATATGAATAAATTAGATTTATGAGACTTATATTGATCTAATACTCTTTTAATACTATTATTAATAGGTCCATCTTGTATCAGATGAATTTTTTTAGGTAAAAGAGTTTGATTTAAAACAGAATCAATAGCTTCTTTAAATTGGTGAGGATTAGATTTGATATAAAATGGTATTCCTACTGTAAAACTATAATCATTCATATTTTTTTAATATTTGACTAACATTAATTAAATAAGTTTTTCTTTTACCTTCATGAGCCGAATCTAAAGATATAAACTTTCCATCTGGAGACCACCTAGGATGTAAGTCACATCTTTTATATCCATAATACTTCATAGGAGAGTAAAAAGTTCCAATTAATATTTTCTTAGCATTAATTTTATTTTCAATTATATATAAACAAGATTTTCTTGCTTTATTAGGATATGAATCATAAACGATCCACTTTTCATTTGGACTTAAAGATGGATGACCATCATTTAGATTATCTTTTTTATTGGGTAGTAATTCCTGAGTTATATGAATTTGGTTATTAAATGATAATTCAAAAAAACCATTTTCATCATTATGCTCTAAATATGCAAAAATTTTATTTTTATCAATCCAACAATAATGAGACATTAATTTTCCAGAATAAATTAAATATATTTTTTTATTTACATAATCATATTTAAATAACTCTGAAAATCCATTTGACTTTATAT
>CAZYFB010000076.1:0-5948 GCA_964646655.1 uncultured bacterium | reverse complement strand
TCAAAATATATTATTACAAAAAATTAAACAAGTTAATACTGACTTAATTCTTCTTGCTGGTTATATGAAAAAAATTTCTAAAAACATTGTTAAAAATTATAAAAATAAAATCTTAAATATACATCCATCATTATTGCCAAAATATGGTGGTGAAGGCTTTTATGGAATCAAAGTTCATGAGGCAGTATATGAAAATAAAGATACAAAATCAGGAGCAACCGTACATTTTGTTGATCAAGGTTATGATACTGGCCCAATTTTAATTCAAAAAGAAATTAATTTATTATTAAATGAAAAACCAATAAAAATTGCTGAAAAGGTATTAAAAATTGAACATGAAATATATTTTAATAGTGTGCGTTTATTTTGTGAAGATAAAATAATTTGGAATGCTGATAAACCATTAATAAAGGAATAAATAAATTGAAAAAAGCATTGATTAGTGTTTGGAATAAAGATAATATTGTTGATTTAGGTAAATTTCTAGTAAAAAATGATTTTGAAATAATTTCAACTGGAGGTACAAAAAAGATTTTAGAAGATAACAATATTAAAGTTACTTCAATATCTAAAATTACAGATTTTAATGAAATAATGAATGGTAGAGTTAAAACTTTGCACCCTAAGATCTTTGGGGGAATTTTAGCAGATAAGAATAATGAAAACCACTTGGAAGATTTAAATAGCATAAATGCAAATGTAATAGATTTAGTAGTCGTTAATTTATATCCATTTCAAGAGATGTCAAATAAGTCTGATTTATCATTACAAAAACTTATAGAATACATTGATGTAGGCGGGCCATCTATGCTTAGGGCTTCAGCAAAAAACTTTGAATCTGTAATTACTTTATGTAAACCTACTATGTATGAAGATTTTATGATTCAATTTTCTAAAAATTCAGGAAAGTTCGATTACAATAGTAGAAAAGAATATGCAAGACAAGTTTTTTTAGAAACTTCCAAATATGATTCAATTATTTATAGTAAGTTTTCAGAAAGCGATGTAAACACTTTACCAAATTCTCTAAATATTAATTTAAATAAAAATTTTGATTTAAGATATGGTGAAAATCCACATCAATCCTCTTCTTTTTATACAGATAAAGATTCATCTATTTTTAAACAGTTATCAGGTAAAAAGTTATCCTACAATAATTTTTTTGATATAGAAACATCAATAAAAATTGTAAATGAATTTGATGAAATATGTTGTTGCATCATTAAACATTCTAACCCATGTGGTTTTGCTGTTGGTGATAGTTTAGTTCAAAGTTTCAAAAGAGCAGTTTCATGCGACCCAATAAGTTATTTTGGAGGCATAGTTGGTTTTAATAAACAAATAACAGTTGATATTGCCAAAAAATTAATTGAACCATTTTTAGAGTGCATTGTATGTCCAGATATTGATGATGAAGCATTAGATATTTTAAAAATGAAGAAAAATCTTCGAATTATTTTATACAATGATAAATATAATTTTTCAAATATATCAGTCAGATCAGTTCTTGGAGGAATGTTATCTCAAACCAGTTCTATTAATTATAATAAAAATGATTGGAAGGTAGTTACTGATATTAAACCAAAAAATAAAACTATTACAGCCCTTGAACTTGGATGGAAGATTGTTAAATATGTAAAATCAAATGCTATTGTAATAGCTAATGAAAAACAAATCATTGGTGTTGGTGCTGGCCAAATGTCAAGAGTTGATAGTGTTAAAATTGCTATTCAAAAATGTAAAGAAAATAATTTTGACTTCAGTGACGCTGTTTTAGCTTCTGATGCTTTTTTTCCATTTTCGGATTCGATTGAAATTGCAAATAAAGAAGGTATAAAATATTTTATTCAACCTGGTGGCTCAATTAAAGACAAAGAAATAATAAAAATTGCTAATAAATTAAAAGTAGCTATGATATTTACTGATCAAAGATTATTTTTTCATTAGGATATAATAAGGAATCGTTATGTTTTTATCATTATTAAATAAACTAGGTTCATTCAGGGGATCTGATATAGCAATAGATTTAGGTACAGCAAATACTTTAATTTGGGTTAAAAATGAAGGTATAGTCCTAAATGAGCCCTCTGTTATTGCTAAAGATACTATCAGCGATACGGTAATGGCTGTTGGAATTGAAGCAAAAAAAATGCTTGGAAGACATCCTAGTGGAATTATTGTTGAAAGGCCTTTAAAAGATGGAGTTATTTCTGATTTAGATTTAGCTACAGAAATGTTACAAACTTTTATAAAAAAAATAAATATTGGAAGTTTTTCACGACCTAGAATTGTAATTTGTATTCCTTCAAGCTGTTCTTCGTTAGAGCAAAGAGCTGTAAAAGAAGCTGCTGAAAATTCTGGAGCAAAAGAAGTTTATTTAATTACAGAACCAATGGCTGCAGCGATTGGTTTGGGTGTTGATGTATCTTCTTCAACGGGTCATATGATTGTTGATATTGGTGGAGGAACTACAGAAATTGCTATAATTGCACTAAATGGTGTTGTTTCTTTAAATGCAATTCGTATGGCAGGTGACAAGCAAACTTTATCAATAAAAGAATGGTTAAATGTCAACCATCAATTACAAGTTGGATTAAAAATGGCAGAACATATTAAAGAGAAAGTTGGTTCAGCTATAATTGATAGGGGGCAAGATAGGGTAAATGTTGAAGTTACTGGTAAAAGTGTTATGGATGGTATACCAAAAACTATAACAATTTCAAAAGATGAGATAACAAAAGCGTTAAGCCCTTCTGTATCTGCTATTTCTGATGCAATTAGACAAGCGTTAGATCAAACACCCGCAGAGCATGCTGTCGATATAAAGGAAAATGGTATTATATTAACAGGTGGAGGTGCTTTATTAGATGGTTTAGATGTGTTTATTAGAAGTAGAACAAATCTTCCTGTTTTTGTTTCAGAAGACCCTTTGCTTGCAATTGTAAAAGGTACTGGTGTTGTTATTGGTGATATAAAAAAATATGTCAATGATAAAATTTTAATAATGGTTTAGCTTTTAATAATAAAATGAAAAAAAGAAAATTTAAGCTAAATAGAAAAACAACGATTGTAATCTTAAGTTTTTTTATTTCAATTTTACTATTTTCATCTAAAAATTTTGCTCAAATAAAATATTTTAAATTATACTTTTCCAATTTTTTTTCAGTTTTGTACAAACCCAAAGCTTTTATAAGTAATATAAATTTTCTTGAATATGAAAATGATTCTTTAATTAATCATATTAAAGTTATAAGTGAAGAAAATTTAAATTTAAAGCAGCGTATTAGAACTATTAATGATCATCTTGATTATGATAAAAAATTAAATAAGCTAATTCATAATTTTAGTTTTACACCTGCTAAAGTAATTAATCATTCTTTAACAAAATCAACTCATATTTTTAATGTTAATGTTGGAACAAAGGATGGTATTTCCCCAAAATATAAAGCAGTAATTAATTATGATGGAAATTTAGTTGGAAAAACATGGTTTGTATCAGAAGAAACTACTCAAGTTCATAAAATATCTGATAGAAACTTTCATGTTTATGTAAAAACTGAAAAAGATATTTTTGGACAATTTTCATACAAAAGTGGTAAATGGGGTATTATTGAATCAGTATCTAAACAATATGAAAAATTATTAAATATAGGAGATATTTTTTACACAACAAATGATTCAAATATTTATCCTGAAAATATTCCTGTTGCCAAAATAGTAGACATACAAAATCGAAGAAATGAATTAGAGCTTTATATAAAAGTTGAAATTATTGCTGATTTAAATTCTCTAAAAAATATATTTATTGTCCAATAAATGATATTTATTTTTTTAATTATATTACATTTATATTTACCTATTATTTATTATAACCACATTGATGTTTCTCCAGATTTTTTTCTATTAAGTATTATATTTTTTTCTATTAAGAATAACACTTATAAAATCATTTTAGCAGGTCTATTATTTGGCTTTGTAAATGATCTTTTGATTTCAACAAATTATTTTGGTGCGATAACAATTTTATATATGGTTTTTTCATATTATTTATTAAGGATAAATATTTTTAAGACTCATGCAATTTATAATATTTTTATAATTCTATCGTTTTATATAATCATTTTTTTAATGTATTTACTTAGATATTCAGATTCATATTTCTTTTATATAAAATACAGTTTAATTAAAACTTTATTAATTTTTTTAGTTTTATTATTATTTGATAAAATTTTTGGAGTTAGTAAAAAATATGTTAAAAGATAATAATATTAATAAAGCAAGGGTATTAAGTAATGCAGTTTTATTAATATTTTTATTAATATTATCGAGATACTTTTTTATTCAAATTTTATCTAAACAGCAATTTGTAAAATATGCTTCAGAAAATAAATATACAGCTGTAGAATCAATACCTCCTAGAGGTATAATTTATGATCGTAATGGTACAGTCATAGTATCAAATAGAAATACTTTTTCTATTAAAATTTATCCTAATCATTATGATGAATCTTTTAATGTAGATTTATTTTACAAAATTATTAACAATGCAGAAAAAAGATCAAAATTATTTATTAATCAAAATGATTTCAAAAATCAAATTTTAGTTCATAAAAATAATACTATAAAAAAATACAAACCGATTACAGTTATCAATTTTATTGATTTTAAAACAAAGGCTCTCTTAAGCGAGTATAAAAATGATTTTCCAGGGCTCATTTTTTCTATTAACCCTTCTCGTTTTTATCAAAATCTCCCAAACTTATCTCATGTATTAGGTTACTTGAGACCTGTTCATAAAGATTCTGTTTATTCTAGCAGTTATTATTCAATAAATGATATTATAGGTATAGATGGCATTGAAAGGGTATATGAAAAAAAATTACGAGGAAAGAAAGGTGAAGAATCTCATATAATTAATACTTATGGAAAGGATTTAGGTGTTGATAAAAAAAGAAGTATTCCCTCTGTTCCAGGCGATGATTTATTTCTTTCAATTGATTATGATTTGCAAATATTTATTGAAAATCTTTTAGCTAAACATGCAGG
The DNA here is from genome assembly GCA_964646655.1 of uncultured bacterium. Taxonomy (GTDB): domain Bacteria; phylum Fidelibacterota; class Marinisomatia; order SCGC-AAA003-L08; family D37C17; genus TMED6. Next base: position 902 of record CAZYFB010000076.1, on the reverse strand, counting down.
GTCTATCATTTGTATGAATCCTGCAAATGGTGAAATTTTAGGAATGGCTAGTGCACCTGATTATTCTTTATCTCAATTTATAGGTCCATTAAAATACGATACATGGCAAGAATGGACAAAAGAGAAGCGTTTAGTCAATAGATCAACTGGTGGAACCTATCATCCAGGATCATTATATAAATTAGTGACTTCAATCATGTTTTTAGATAAGCAGATGATTTTAAAGGAAGATCAAGTTTTTTGTAATGGAAAATTTGAATTAGAAGATCAAAGTAATCCTGGAAAACCTAAAATATTCAGATGTTGGAAAGAAGAAGGGCACGGTGAAGTTAATTTACATAAAGCTATTGTTCAATCATGTAATGTTTATTTTTACGATATGATATTAAAAAATCAAGAAAAAAATAAATATATCATTAATGATTTGCATAATTATGCAGAAAAACTTGGTTTAAACAAAAAAGTTGGAATAGAAATTTTTGAAAAAAGTGGAAGAATACCCAATAGTAATTGGATGGAAATAAATCATGGAAAAAGGTGGCCAAAAAAAGGAAGTATGCCAAACTTATCTATTGGTCAAGGATCTAATTCAATTACTCCAATTCAAGCTATAAATTTAATTAATATAATTGCAATGCGAGGTGATTATATAAAACCAACATTACTACTAGATAAGAAACAAAATCATTCAACAATTAACATAAGTAAGTATGTTTGGGATGAAGTACAAAAAGCAATGTTTGATGTAGTTAATGAGCAGGATGGTACAGCATATTATTTAAAAGATAATAGAGCTATAATAAGAGGAAAAACTGGTACAGCACAAACTGTTAGTAATAGCACAAACGAGCACTTATTATCCTGGTTTGGTGGTTACATGGAATTTAATAATGATTTATTTT
>CAZYFB010000075.1:0-5996 GCA_964646655.1 uncultured bacterium | reverse complement strand
AAAAAAGGCATGTTATTTTCAATTAATTCTGATGAAAAAAAATATGTTTATGAATCATTTAATGAGAATTTACTTAATAATCATATTAGTATAAATTCAATTGATTCAATTATAATTTATGATTATAAAAAACTTTCTAGACCTTTATTTGAGAAAATATTTGTTAGTGGAATAGTACTTTCAGGTGTTTTTTCATTAATGTTTCAAGATACATGGTTAATTTCAAAACCAGAAGTTTTTATCGCTGGTGCAGGGATTGCACTTAGTGCATCAATTTTAGGAGGAATAGTTGGAAATTCTTTAAAAATTGATACTATAATTAAGGTTCAAAATCTAGATTGTACCATTGAAAAACCCTGTACTGAATGGAAGTTAATAAATAATAATTAATATCAATTTATAAAATTTCAATCAAGTTTAGTCAAATTTTTTTTATAGATGTTTAATATTTTTTTTGTTTCAACTAAATCAGTATTTTCAACTAAAATATCAACTTGCATAGCATCAACAGGAAGCTCACCAATAGCAATTGAAAGACTTTCACCTAATAGTACAGATTCAATAGAATATTCTAAAAGAAGACCTTTAATAAAATTAGCTTCAAATGTATTCTCTGCTCTATAAACTTTAGTATAATTCAAATTTTATTCACTTTCATTTCTAGATGCAAAAATTGTTGATATTTTTGTTGATAAAATTAAAAATAGCATTAATAGAAAAATTAATTTACTAATCAGTGAAGAATAGAAGACATCATTATAATTAAATTTCATTATTATTTTGTGGTTTCCTTCCGGTGCTACAAATGAGCGCAATAATCCATTGATTTCAATGATATCAATATCGTGGTTTTTAATGTACCAATTAGGGTAGTAAATTTCACTCAAACCTACCAATATTGGTACGGTTGAATTTGTTTCAATTATAATTTCATTAGGCGACCAATTTAGAATTTTAACATTTGAAGTTTCATTTGGTTTTCTGAAAAAAGGAATTTCACTTTTAGTATATGAAATTATACGTGGATCAAATTCATCACTATTCATGGCTATTAATAAATCTTCATCTTTATTATAATTATAAAGATTTTCAATCATAAAGATTCGATCTAAGGGTTCTAAATTTTCAATTGTTGAGCTAATTTCCCATTGACCATTCCAATTAATGATATTTTTGACGTTAAGCATTTTAAATAAATTTCTTCCAATATTCGTATTTAGATAAGGTTCAAAAAACCCATAATTTTTGAGTTTTGCAGGATGATAACCTGTTATATCTTGAAGATTAGAATAAGCCATCCAATTTCTTATACCATTATATCCAGTAAATGATATTGATCTTATTGGTATGTTATCAATAGTATTTATAGATTTTAAAGTGTTTAATGGTTTTAATACATTATCTATAGTTTTAGATTCTAATACAACATTATTATCATTTATTAATTTATTATTTATAAAATACATATCAATGAAACTAATGATGAGGATTATGCCTAAAATATGAGTCTTTTTAATTGTATTATACAATAAATATGTAACAATTGATATAAATATAGAAATGATTAATAATGATCTATTTAAATCATCATGAATCATTTCTTTAACAACGGTAATAGTTGAAGAATCTAAATTTATAGCATTAATTGTTATAAATTTAACAAATAGCATTACTAGCCCAATAGATAAAGTAATTGCAATCAAATATTTGACCTGTTTTTTATCATCTATATTTTCTATGAAATGTTGTAAACCAATTGCTGAAATTATAATAATTGAAAATTGGAACATCATAAGACTCATCATAGGTACTCGAAATTTGTTAAAAAATGGAAGAACATTAAATATATCTTCAAATAAAAAGAAATTTTTACCCATAGATAATAACAAAAAGAAAAGTGAATTAATAATAAAAAATAATAGGTAATAATTTTTCTTATTTTTAATTAGTGCATAAAGTGTAAAAATTATTGTCAGTAACCCTATATAGTTTGGAAAATCTGTCATCGCGGGTTCAATTGTTCCCCAATATGTTGCTCCGCCAAAGCCATAAAATGAGGGAACTAAAAAAGTGATCATTTCTGGAAATGAAAATGACCAATTAGTTGCGTATTCAAAAGCAGCGCCACCATTAGAAACGCTTCTAATAGAATGTTCAGAATATAGATAGCTAGGCCATATGATAGAAAGAGACATTAAAAAACCAGAACAAAGAGCAATTAATGTATAATAGTAAAATTTAAATGGTGTTTTGTTTGAAATAATTGAAAATAATATAAAAATACCAATCATAAGCCATGTATTATAAGCAATTTGTATATGTCCTCTTTGTAATTGAAAACCAACAATTATAGCAAACAAACCTAAATTTTTTATAGTTATTTTCTCTTTTAATCTAAACAATGAGAAACAAACCCAAGGAAAATATGATGCAGTCATAATTTGACTTCCATGACCATGAACAATACATACATTCATATAGGGTATCATTAAGAATGCTATTGCTCCAATTGTTGCGGTCCAAGAATTAGTTTTTAAGAATTTAAGTAATAGGTAAACTCCTAAGCCTCCAAAAATAAGATGAAGTAACTGTGTCCATATCTCAGGTGCAGAAAATATTTTTAAAATATTTAAAATGTAATTTGGGAAATAATAATTAGAAATATTTTGTAAGGAATGAATGGTAGGCATCCCACCAAATATTGATGGAAGCCAATATGGATACTCCCCATAAGTATTTTGCAGATTCTTTATAGATTCTGAAATCATTTTTGGTGCAAAATAATCGCTAGATCCAAAAATTTGACTACCAGTTATAAAATTGCGATATAAAATTATGGTTAATACAAATAATGTAGCTAAAACATAGCTTAGTTGTGTTATTTTAGTTTTATCTATTTTAATATTTTTTAATAAATTCATAGAAAATATATACTTAAATGAAAATTATTTGGTTCTCAGAAATAAAATGGTCCTACTTAAGGACAAGAAAACAACATATATTATCTAATTTTAAAGATAATGATGAGATTTTATTTATCGAACCGTTATCATTTAATTTAAAAAATAATTTCAATATATCTATTGAAAAGAATATTAAATATATAACAATTCCTCAAATACAGAATTCGGATATAAAAACTCTAAACATTTTATTAAATTTTTTTCTAATAAAAATATTATTGAAAAGAATTGGAAATTATTTAGTTAAAAAAATATTAAATGATAGAAGTTTTAAGCCAGATTGCTTAATAATATCAAACATATATTGGATTGAATTTTTAATTAAGTTAAAACAAAAGCTAAATATAAAAATCATTTATGATTGCAATGATAATCCTTTAGCATTTCCAAATTCTAAAAATAAACTTTATTTTTTTAAAAAAACTTTGAAATTTTCCGACAAAATTATCATACCATTTAATTCATATAAAGATTTTATAATAAAAAAATATCATAATAAAATTAAAATAATATCTAATGGTGTTGATTCAAAATTACTTTTAAAATCATATGATAATCACATTATTGAAAACATTAAAAAAGAAAAAACAAACCAAAAAATTGTAATGTACATTGGATCAATTGATACAAGATTAGACTATAAATTATTGCAAAATGTAATTTCAGATTTACCAGATATAAAATTTATTTTCATTGGGAATATAAAGAGACAGATTAGTAAAATTTTTAGTAAAATAGTAAAATGTAAAAATGTAAATTATTTATCAACCATTAACTATTTAGATATAGGGAAATATTTATATTATGCTGATATATGTATTATTCCATTCAAGAAAAATGAATTATCTAAATATATTTTACCTAATAAAATTTTTGAATATTCATTAATGGAAAAACCAATTGTAATGACAAATTTTAATAATGAATTAAAAAAATTAAATGATAATTTTTTAATAGCTAATTCACATTTCGAATTTTCTAAGCATATTGTTGATCTAATTAAAACACCTCAAAATCTTAAAGATATGAAAAATTTTGCAATGAATTATGAATGGAATAAAATTAGTTCAGAATTTAGAGACTTTATATCAGAAAACAGCAAACTGTAGTTTCTTTTTTTATTCCCTTGCAGAGTTCAGTCGAGAGAACTAAATTACCTGGCTGTAAAATAAATTAAATTAAAAAAATATAGAATTATAATGTTTGAACAAATACAAACACGATTAAATAAAGCTTTAAAATCTATTAAGGGTGAGGGCAAAATTACTGAATCTAATATTGATGCTGCACTTAGAGATGTTAGAAGAGCTTTACTAGAGGCTGATGTAAATTATAAGGTAGCTAAATCCTTTATCAATAGAGTTAAGGAACAAACAAAAGGAAGTAAAGTTTTTAGTTCCATAAAACCTGGCCAACAATTTATCAAATTATTAAAAGATGAATTAACCAAATTTCTAGGAAGTCAACATAGCACAGAAGATTTTTGTAAGAAAAAACCTTCAGTTGTATTACTTACAGGGCTTCAAGGTTCTGGTAAAACCACAACAAGTGTAAAGCTTGCCTATCATTTACAGAATAATAAAAATAGAAAATCCTTGTTAATAGCAGCAGATCTTCAAAGACCAGCTGCTGTTGAACAATTAAAAGTTTTGTCATCTGAAAATAATATAGAAACATTTTATATTGATAATTGTAAAAATCCACTAGAAGTCGTAAAAAAAGGTTTAGAATATTTTAAATCAAAGGCATTTGATTGTTTAATAATTGATACAGCAGGTAGATTACATATAGATGATTTGCTTATGGATCAAATTAAAGAAATTGGTGATATTTCAAAGCCAGATGAAATAATATACGTAGCTGACAGTATGACTGGACAAGATGCAGTTACTTCTGCTATAGAATTTAATAAATGTCTAGATATTACAGGTATAATATTAACAAAATTAGATGGTGATTCAAGAGGTGGTGCTGCTTTATCATTAAGAGAGTGTACTGGTAAACCTATAAAATTTATTGGTGTAGGTGAATCTGTTAAAAATTTTGAAATTTTTCATCCAGAAAGAATGGCATCAAGAATTTTGGGGATGGGAGATATTGTAAGTTTAGTTGAAAAAGCTGAACAAAACATTGATAAAGATTTAGCTATAAATAGCGCACAGAGATTAAAAGAAGGTATATTTACATTTGAGGATTATAAAAATCAAATACAACAACTAAAAAAAATGGGCTCGTTATCTAGCATTATGTCAATGATTCCAGGTCTATCTAAAATTCAAAAAAATGTAAACATAAATGAAGATGAATTTAAATGGATTGAAGCGATTATAAACTCAATGACAAAAAAAGAAAGAGTTCAACCTGAAATAATTAATGGTTCTAGAAGAAAAAGAATTGCTAATGGTAGCGGAAGAACTGTTCAAGAGGTTAATACACTTATAAAACAATTTAATCAAATGAAAATAATGATCAAAAAAATGAAAAATAAAAATAATATGAATTTACCATTTAATTTTGGTTAAATTCACAGTAATTCAATTACGGAAGGAGTAAACATTGGCAGTTAAAATAAGATTTAAAAGAATGGGTAGGAAGAAAAGTCCTTTTTACAGAATAGTAGCCATTGATTCTAGCAAACGTAGAAGTGGAAGAGAAATTGAAAGGTTAGGATGGTTTAATCCTGTTAGTTCCAATCATGATTGCAATATTAAAGAAGATTTAGTTATTAAATGGTTAAAAGATGGCGCAATTCCTTCTGAATCAGTTAATTCTTTGTTTAAAAGAACTGGGCTTGGTTATAAATGGCACTTAATTACTCAAGGAAAATCTGATAGTGAAGTAGAAAAATTACTTGAAGAGTGGAAAAAAAATGAAGAAGCTAGAAAACAACGAAAAAAAGATAAAAAGTTATCTAAAAAATCAAAATCAAAATCTGCTGAAGATATTGAAGTAGAAGCTTCTGAGGAAACTCCAGCAGTAGAGGAAGCTCCAGCAGCAGAAGAAGCTCCAGCAGCAGAGGAAGCTCCAGCAGCA
>CAZYFB010000074.1:324-6045 GCA_964646655.1 uncultured bacterium | reverse complement strand
TATAGAAATGTATTTCTAGAGAGATTTTTTTGTACATTATTAAATATAAGAATTTTGAATTTTTTATAAAGGATGTTTTATGAGCTCAAGTCTAAAATTAACTATAATTTATACAATAGGTCATTTTTTTATTGCTATTGCATGTGTTTATTTTATTACAGGTGCTAATTTAGAACTTGCAACTGCAGATGCACTAATTGAACCAGCTATAAATGCTATTTGGTTTTATTTGTTGCATAAATTTTATGAAAAACATTTTAAAAAAAATTAATATCAAAATAAATTTTATTTTTTTTGATTTTATTAATTTATTTAAATGCAAACCAGTGGCAATAACTTGCTAGGATAAACGTGTAAATGATGTTAATTTTTAGGATTAATAATGGAAAAAATTTAAATGTTTAATATATCTATAGATAAATTTGATGGCATAGGTGTAATCTCTAGTGGATTATGTATGATTCATTGTCTTTCTACGCCATTTTTCTTTGTTGCTGCAGCTTGCTCTAATAGTTGTTGTAGTGCAGCTCCTGGATGGTGGTTGTGGATAGATTATATATTTTTAGTTATCTCATTTGTTGCTGTTTTATATTCTACAAAATCAAGCACATACAATTTTGTTAAAATTGGATTATGGCTTAGTTGGTTAGGATTGTTTGCTTTAATTTTAAATATTAGTTATGGTTTTATAGATGTTTCTGATAATATTAAATTTATTCCTGCTTTTTCTTTGATTGGATTTCATTTATATAATACAAGATTCTGTAAATGTAATGATAAAGAGTGTTGTTAATGAGCAATAATATTCCAAAAATATTAAGAATTACAAATATGAAATGGCTTGATCAAGATAAATCAAAAGACAAATTACCATCAGAAGTTCAATTACAATGGGTAAATGAAAAATGGGATAATATTCAAGTTATGAGATGGTTAAATGATCACTTTAATGCTTCTTTAAAAGAACTTAGTATTAATCAACTAGATGATGTTGAAAGTAAAAGTGAGAGTGGCTGAGGCGGCTGTTGTTAAATTTTAATAGTATATTAAAAATAAAGAAATATTTATAAGGACAATAAAAATGAAGTTTTTTTCGATATTTATAATTAGTACAACAATATTGTTTTCAAATTACGAATATAATCTAATTGATAGTAATAGTTCTTCACCATCTTTTGAACAAGTTGTAGGTCCTCAATTACTTAATACAAGCCAAGTAACAGTTCATTATTTTGGTCATTTTAATTGAGGAACATGCACTGTTCGGTTCGGACAGGTAAGGGATATAATTGAAAGCTTATATTTTGAAGGATACGAAAATAAAATCAAGTTATTTGGTATAGGTAAAACACAACATCAAAGCTCCCTTTCAAATTGGACAAATGGAAATAATACTTCCGTTTGTATGGATGAATCACCAGAGAATCTAGTTTGGAATAGCTGGAACGCAAACCAAAGAGATTTATTTATATTAGATCATGCAGGAAATTTAATTTTTCAAGATAATATTTCTAGCGGAGTACCTAATGATTTACAAAGTACACTTATTGAATTAATAGAGCAGATACCTATTGATCAAATTCCCGGAGATATGAATACTGATGGTGGAATTAACGTGCTTGATATTGTCTTGATTTCTAATCTTATTTTTATCAATGAGTACAATGAAACTGGAGATGTAAATATGGATGGTATTCTTAATGTTTTAGATATTGTACTGTTAATTAATGTAATTATTGGCACTTAATAAAATTTGTAAATTTACAAATATGAAAAATCTTACAATTATATATTTCACATTATTTTTATCTTTTGGTAACATACTACTATCAAGCGCACATGAGCTAAATCATAGACATCATTGCCTTAATGAGCATGTTGAAGTTGATTGCAGTGAATGTGCCATTTTAAATAGTTTAGATAGTTATACAATTATTAAATTTGTTAATGAATTTCCCCTTGTTATAATAATTAAATTTCAATTAGAATTAGTAAATTATTTTTCTAGTGAATTTAATCTTAATTCAAAATCAAGAGCACCGCCTACAACCTAAATTTATTTATAATATTATTTCATTGACCTTTGGTCAATTAATCAAAATTAAATTTTAGGAGGTTTATGTTTAATAATACAAAAAACATATTTTTATTTATTTTATTAGCTTTTGTAGTAACTTCATGTGAAGATACAGAATCTAGCGAACAAGATGCTCATACTGATGCAGATGGTATGGAAATTACAACAATGCTTGAAGATGTAGAAACTGAAATGTACAGTGAGTGCCTTGGAAGTATAGATAACGAATTTTCTAACGGGGTAAGCGCAGGATCTGAGTGGGATTTTACAGTTCATTTTTTAGATAGTAATTGTGAAGAACTTGAGCATGATGACGAGGGTCATGATGATCATGATCATGGAGATGATGACCATAGTGATGAACCTTATTTAGTCATAGAGTTAGCAGATGGAGGTTCCTCTATTGTGTCAATTTCTACAGAAGACCATGACGATCATGAAGGTGAAGAGCATTGTGAAGACTTCACAACTGAAGAAGATTGCGGTATGCATGATGAATGTGAATGGCATGCTGATGATATGGCATGTGAGGATGCTGGTCATGATGACGAAGATCATGATGATCATGAAGAAGAACATGGTTATACTTTTGAGTTAGAGACTTTAACGCCAGGTACTACCACATTTACTGTTACATTGATGCATCAAGGTCACGCTGATTATACTTCAGCTCCAATAACAATTGTTGTTGAGTAATCATTGAATTGATTTACTTGATCAGAAAATAGTTATAATTAGTTATTTTCTATAATTGTTTATGCGTCAAAATAAATATTATTATTTATTTATCTTTATTGCTATTATTTTGGGAAATATTTTTTCCCAAAATAGTAGCATTTCAGGTTGGATTTTAGATTATGAGACAAATGAACCTATACAAGATGTTTCGGTTTATATAAAAGAATCCAATTTGAGAACATCAACTGATATTGATGGTTATTTTAGTTTATATGTATGTCCAAAATGTGATATTTCATTTGAAGAACAAAATGATTTCAAGGATGTTATCATTATATTTGATTTGATTGGATACGAAAAAAAACTCATTAAATTTTCTGAGCTTAATAATAAATCCCAAATTTCACTTAAAAAACAGTCAATTGAACTAAAATCTATTCATATTCATGATGAATATATTTATGATTCTGATATTCTTTTAGATTCAAAAAAACTTGAAGAAAACATAAGATCAAATTTAGCTAATACGCTTTCTTATCAACCTAATATTGGAGTTATATCATTTGGTAATGTTACCTCAAAACCTATCATTAGAGGGCTATCTGGGGATCGTTTTTTATTAACTAAAGATGGAATGCAAATGGGAGACTTATCCCAAACTGCCATAGATCATGTTATTTCTTTAGATATGACGGAGGTATCTAATATAGAATTAATCAGAGGTCCAAGAGCTTTATTTTATGGATCAAATCCAATTGGTGGAGTTCTCAATACATCAATTTTTGGAAACCCAAAAACCAGAGTTGATAAATTTTATAAAAACATTAAACTTGGAGGAGAGTCATTCAACGAAGGTTTTTTTGGTAATTTGATGTTTTTTGTGCCTATCAAAAATAATCAGCTTAATATCTATATTAATAATAGAGAAACAAAAAATCAAACTAGCCCAATAGGGACTTTAGTGAACACTTATTCTATCACTTCAAACTACAAAATTGGCTTTACAAATTATCAAAAGCAAGGTTATATAAATTTTGTTATTGAAAGTTTTAATATGGATTATGGCATACCACCCAGTGCAGAAGGTCATATATCTGGTGTTGATATTATATTGAATAAAAATACATTTCAAATCAATTCTCATCATGATATAACATTTGGAGAGTTTAATCAATTAGATATGAGGTATAATTTTATTGATTATGAGCACAAAGAGTTTGAAAATAATGTAGATTTTTATTCAGTCTTATTAGGTAAAAGTACTCATCATTTTAAAATTGAAATTTTATCAGAAACGATATCACTAGGCACGGAAATAGAATATAAAGACTTTATTCCTGCTGGTTTTTACTGGACCCCAAATACGGATGAGACAAATCTATCTTTTTATGGGTATATAAATAAAAATTATAAAAATTATAATTTATTAGGTTCATTTAGAATTGGACATATAATTATAGATCCTAAACCAAATTATACATTTTATGCTAATCTCGAATTAGATGAAATTAGAAAAAGAGATTTTTCTTATATATCATCATCAATAGGTTTTGAGAAGAATAATAATAAATGGACATATAAGGGATGGCTCATTCAAACAATGCGACCTCCAAAAATTGAAGAATTATATTCTGATGGACCACATTTAGGTACATATGCATATGAAATTGGAGAACCTAATCTAGATTTAGAAAAAATTTATGGAATAGAATCCATTGTTGCATATAAATCAAATCCATTTAATGCATCATTAACTAGTTTTTTAAATTATAGCCCATATTATTATCAGATGACCAAAATGGGAGAGTGTGATGAGGAGATGGTGCTTGGTGAGGATGGGTATCCTTGCTCAGGTCCAGAGTATGATTTTATTGAATGGGGTAGTGGTCCAGGATGGTTATATATGTATGATACTAAAGGAGTTGAAGCTATAATTATGGGTTATGAAGTTAATTTAAATTATACCCAAAATAACTTTATGTTAAATTATGATTTTTCATATGTTTATGCTGAAAATCTTTCTTTTAAAGAACCACTTTCATACATTAATCCAGCTAAACATATATTGAATTTAGGCTATGATCAAAATTTTATGAATTATAAGCTGAGACTATCTAAAATTCATTCACAGAATCGGTTAGGTGAATTTGAAGTCTATACACCTTCTGCATTTTTAATGGATATTATTTTTAGCTATAAAAATAAAAGACAAACTTTCACACTTCAGTTAAATAATATTTTAGATGAAACGCATTACAATCATTTATCTAAAATAAAATTTATCGCTCCTGAGCCTGGAAGAAATTTAGTTCTTTCATATAAGTTATTATTTTAAAAAACTTAAAACAGCAATTTATGAAAATTGTTATTAATAACTTGTTACAAAATTAATGTTTTGTTAATTCTTTACAATAAATAAATTTTATTATGAAATATTCGTACTCAAAAGATATAGAATCTAATTTTTTAGATACTGAAAATAAAGTTAAAGATGCTTTGCTTGGTGTTGGTTTTGGAGTTTTAATGCCATGTAATGTTTTAGTAATTGACAATGAAAATCAAACTACGAAGGTTGTATTTCCAAGAGCTGATAGTCTTCTAGAGGTAACTGATAATAAAGATATCTTTTTATTAGCAAAAAAAGTAGATAAATTACTTGAGTCAGCTTTTAATAAAATTAAATAAAAATTTAGATTAACCATAAAGGGAATTAATAATGAAAATATTTATAAGACTACTACTTTTATCAATGATGAGTTTTATGTATGCTGAATGTTTAGAAATAGACAATCAAGAAGACTGTGATCGTATGGAAGGTTGTGAGTGGACTGAAAACGCTGGTTGTGTAGAAGGTGAATGGGAAGATGATGAAGATGGTGAAGATGATGAAGAAGAATTTGAAGGATGTTCTGAAATAGACAATCAAGAAGACTGTGATCGTATGGAAGGTTGTGAGTGGACTGAAA
>CAZYFB010000074.1:0-224 GCA_964646655.1 uncultured bacterium | reverse complement strand
CGCTGGTTGTGTAGAAGGTGAATGGGAAGATGATGAAGATGGTGAAGATGATGAATGGGAAGACGAATGTAGATATTTTGAAAATGAATATGAATGTTTAGAGGCTGGTTGCTCATGGGGTGAAGAAGGTTGTTTCAAATCAGATGAAGATGAAGAAGGTGATGATTGGGAAGATGATGAATGGGAAGACGAATGTAGATATTTTGAAAATGAATATGAATGTT
>CAZYFB010000073.1:0-6099 GCA_964646655.1 uncultured bacterium | reverse complement strand
CACGCCCGAAGGCACTGGTTCCTAAGACCAGCGTGTCTACCAATTCCACCATCGCGGCATAGGTTCAAATATAATATTTAAAAATAATCCTATGAAAGAAATTTATCATTGGGTATTAATTAAAAAATAAATTATATTTTCAAACAATTTTACGAGGATTTATAATGCCAAAAGCTAAAAAAGAAATGCCAAAAGCTAAAAAAGAAATGCCAAAAGCTAAAAAAGATATTGATGTTAAAGCTAAAGGTGCAACTGATACTAAAAAACCAGCTAAAAAAGTAGTTAAGAAAACCAAAATACAGAAAAAAATTGAAAAAATCGGTAGTGATGCAAATAGATCTCTAAGTAAATACCTTCAAGAAATAAGTAAATATGAACCTCTGGATCCTGAAAGAGAAGTAGAGCTTGCTATTAGAGTTAAACAAGGTAACAGACGAGCTTTAAAAGAATTAACAGAAGCAAACTTAAGATTTGTAGTAAGTGTTGCTAAAGATTATCAAGGACAAGGATTACCATTAACTGATTTAATAAATGAAGGTAATTTGGGTTTAATTAAAGCAGCTGAAAGATTTGATGAAACTAGAGGTTTTAAATTTATTTCTTATGCTGTATGGTGGATTAGACAATCTGTATTGCAGGCATTAGCAGAACATTCTCGTATTGTTAGATTACCTCTTAATCGTGTTGGTACAATAAGTAAGATTAATAAAGCTTCTGAAAGATTAGAGCAAATCTATGAACGAGCACCAAGAGCTGATGAACTTGGAAAACAGCTTGAAATGAAATCAACAGAAATTAATGAGGCTCAAAGAATTTCAAGAAGACATCACTCTTTAGATACACCATTTTCAGATGAAGACAGCAACTGTCTTTTAGATGTAATTGCTGATGGTAAGTCAGATGAGCCAGATAGAGAACTGGAACTTGTATCCTTAGAAGAAGAAGTTAAAGCATCTTTAACTACACTCAAGGAAAGAGAACAAGAAGTAATAAAAATGTATTTTGGAATAAATAGAGAGTATGCTTTAACACTGAATGAAATTGGTGAAGAATTTGGACTAACTAGAGAAAGAGTTAGGCAGATAAAAGAAAAAGCTATACGTAGATTAAGACATAAATCTAGAAGTACAAAACTAAGACAATATTTAGGTTAAAAAGGAGTTAAATCATTTATGGTAAGTATTAATGTAAAAGATGGTGAACCATTTGAAAAAGCGCTGAGAAGGTTTAAGAAAAAATGGGAAAAAGCAGGAATCTTAAGAGATGTTAAAGCTAGATCTTATTATTTAAAGCCTAGCGAATTAAAAAAAATAGCAAAAACAAAAAAGAGAAAAAGAAGACTTTTTTAATTTTACTAATTTTCTATGAAACTTATCAAAAGTGTCTCAGGAATTAGAGGTATATTCAATAAGACATTATTCTTAGAAGATATAATAGCTCATACCTATTCTTTTTCCAAATTACAATCCTCAAAACACCCACTTCTAATTGCTAGAGATTCAAGAATCTCTGGCAAGGAAATAACAGATTCAATTATTAATTTTTTAATCAATAATAATAGAGATATTATTGATTGTGGTATTATTCCAACACCAACCGCTCAATTTATTGTAGATAAATTCAAAATTTCAGGTGCAATAGTTGTAACGGCTAGTCATAATCCAATGGAATGGAATGGAATGAAATTTATCGATTCGGATGGAACTTTCTTATCACCTGAAAAAAATAGAGAATTATTTACACTTGCTGGCTCTTATGATTCTAAATCTAATAATGATTTAAATAAATGTAATATCAGCAAATTTAATGAAGCAATTGATACTCATATTAATAATGTTTGCAATCTATCATTTATTAATTTAAAAAAGATAAAAAATAAAAATTTTAAAGTTATTTTAGATACAATTAATGGTGCTACTTGCGTAGGATTTAAAAAGTTATTGGAAAAATTAAATTGTGAAATTATTCATATTAATAAAGAGCCAAATGGAATTTTTAAGAGAAATCCTGAACCAAAAACTGAAAATCTTAAAGATGTAGCTAAAAAAGTTTTAGAACATTCAGCTGACTTAGGATTTGTGACTGATCCAGATGGTGATAGGTTAGCGATGATAGATAATAAAGGTGAAATAATAATTGAAGAAAATACTCTAGTTCTATGTATTAAAGAATTTTTAAGTCAAACAAAATCTAAAAAACCTATTGTTGTTAATTTATCTACCACTGCAGCTATAGAAGAGATAGCAAAAGAATATGGTGTAAATGTTATTAGATCTGCTGTTGGTGAAATAAATGTTGTAGATCAAATGAAAAAGAATATGTCGGATATTGGTGGAGAAGGTAATGGTGGTGTGATACTTAAGGAATCACATTTAGGTAGGGATGCCTTTGTTGCTTCTGTTATTATTTTAAATCACTTAGCCAATAAAGATTTAACAATGAATAGAGCAAATAGTACAATTCCTAAATTTTTTATGTTAAAAGAAAAGGTTGAGTTAAATGATAAATTTGATTCCAATCTTATATCAGATAAGGTTAAATCAGAATTTCCTTCTTATAATTTTAATGAAATAGATGGAATAAAAATCATAAATCAGACATCATGGGCTCATATTAGAAAATCTAATACTGAGCCAATAATAAGAGTTTATATTGAATCAAAAGATATAGAAAAAGCAAATGCAATTTTTGATAAGTTAAAATTAATCTTTAAGTGAAAAATAATACCATTAAAAAAGGAACAGAAATTGATATTTCTATTGATTCTTTAGCATATGGAGGAAATGGAATTTCTAAATATAATGGTATTGTGGTATTTACAAAAAATGTTATTCCAGGTCAAATAGTTAAAGCAAAAATTATAAAGAATAAAAAAACATATTTAGAGGCAATTCCTTTAGAAATAATTAAAGAATCTAAATATAAAATAGAAGAAAAATGTAGTCATTTTAATGATTGTGGTGGATGTAAAATTCAGGATTTGGAATATAGCCAACAAACCAAACAAAAATTTAATCAAACAAAAGAAGCGCTTGAACATATTGGTAAAATTAAAATTAGTTCTATAAATCAAATTATTAAAAGTCCCAAAATTTTTGAATATAGAAATAAAATGGAATTTAGTTTTTCAAATAACAGGTGGTTAATCAGCAGTGAAAAAAATGATACAAATGAAAAGTCAAAAGAATTTGCGTTGGGTTTACATCCACCTAAAAGATTTGATAAAATTGTAGATATTGACTATTGTCATATACAGACAAAGCTTGCTAATGAAATACTTATCGAAATAAAAAAAGAATCCTTAAGTCTTAATTTAGAACCCTATGATATAATTAATCACAAAGGTTTTTTAAGAAATGTTATTATTAAACACCCTAGATTTTCAAATCAGGTAATGGTAAACTTAGTAACAGCATATAAGAACCATGATGCTTTGTTACCAATTGTTCAAAAAGTCCAAAAAATATCAAAAAATATTAAATCTATAATTAATACAATTAACTCAGGAAAATCTGATTCTTCTTATGGAATGCCTAAAGATTTATTGTATGGTGAAAATTTTATTGTTGAAAAATTAGGTATATATGAGTTTGAAATCTCAGCAGACTCCTTTTTTCAAACCAATTCACTTCAAGCTCTTAATCTTTATGAATATATTAAAGATGAAGCTTTGCTGTCTGGTCAAGAGATTATTTATGATTTTTATTGTGGTACAGGCACAATATCACTTTTCTTATCTAAAAATGCTCAAAAAGTATTTGGCTTTGAAATAGTTGAGTCAGCTATAATTGATGCTAAAAAAAATGCTGTTAGAAATAATGTTAAAAATGCTGATTTTTTTTGTGGTGACCTTTCTAAAATGCTAGATAATTATAAACATATTATACAAAATCATCCTTGTGATGTATTAATTTTAGATCCGCCTAGAGCAGGCATTCATCCTAAAACTTTAAGAGAAATAATTAAGATAAACCCTAAGAAAATTATTTATGTGTCATGTAACCCTACAACACAAGCAAGAGATGTAAGAGAATTAATAAATTCTCATTATATTATGGGGGCAATTCAGCCCATAGATATGTTTCCTCACACACATCATATAGAGTGTGTAATTACATTGGATAAAAAATGATTAAAAATGCAATTGAAATAAAAAAGCTACATAAAATATATGATAATAAATTTGAGGCTCTAAAATCCATAGATTTAAACATACCTAGAGGATCTTTTTATGGTCTTCTTGGGCCAAATGGTGCAGGTAAAACTACAACTATAGGAGCAATTTCAGGATTAGTTAACTTTTCAAAAGGGAATATATCTGTGATGGGTTATGATAATAAAGAACAATATAGAATTGCAAGAAAGTTGATAGGTTTAAGTCCTCAAGAATTAAATTTTGATGTTTTTTTTCCAATAGAAAAAGTTCTTGAGTTTCAAGCAGGTTATTATGGTTTATCTGCAAATGATTGTAAAGAAAGAACTGAAATAATGCTTGAACAATTTGGTTTAATAGAAAAAAGGAAGAATACCTGCAGAGAACTTTCAGGAGGCATGAAAAGAAGGCTTCAAATTGCTAAAGCATTAATACATGACCCCGAAATATTAATTTTAGATGAACCTACTGCTGGTGTAGATATTGAGCTTAGGTATATGCTTTGGGACTTTTTAAAAAAGATAAATGAAGAAGGAAAAACTATTTTGTTAACAACACATTACATTGAGGAAGCAGAAAAGCTTTGTGATCGAATAGCAATTATTGATAATGGAAATATAATTATTGATGAAACTACAGAAAATTTAACAGAAAAAAATGGAAAATCTCAAATAGTGATTGATTGCGATAATATAAATGAACATACTAATTTAGATGATTTAGATTTCAAAATAAATGAGAGCCAAATTATCATCAATACTGAATCACCAAATCGTTCTTTGCCTTTAATTATGGAAAGATTAAATTCGTCGAAAGTAATAATAAATAATATAGAAATTAAAAAAAATACTTTAGAACAAGTATTTCTAAAACTAACTAAAAATAATGCAATTAATAAATAGAAACTTTTATTCTCTAGTAAGAAGAGAGACAGCTAGATTTTTAGCATTATACAAACAAACTGTAATGCCAGGATTAATATCTACAGCATTATATATTTTAGTCTTTGGTAAAGCACTAGGTAAAAAAATAGATGCAGGTGGGCTAGAAGTTGATTATACACTTTACATAATTCCTGGTTTAATAATGATGGCAGTTATAAATAATGCTTATCAGAATTCATCTTCTAGTATGATGCAGGCTAAATTTTTAAATTTTTTAGATGATATCTTAATAACTCCTCTAAGTGGTTTAGAAATTTCTTTTGCATATATTGCTGGTGGAATTTTAAGAGGTGTAGTTACTGGCCTTTCAATAATAATAATGTGCTATTTTATTGCGCCAGGATTTGAGGTGTCAAATTATTTTGCTACACTTATATATATAATCTTAGTTTCTTGGACATTTAGTTCAATTGGTGTAATCGTTGGTGTCTTTGCAAAAAGTTGGGATCATATAGGAGTTTTTACAACTTTTATATTCATGCCACTTACTATGCTTGGTGGTGTTTTTTGGTCAGTATCATGGCTTCCTTATCCATGGGGTCTCATATCAAAATTTAATCCTGTTTACTGGATGGTCAATGGTTTAAGATACGCTATGTTAGATATTGTAGATGAAAACTTTTCATTTGAATTATCTTTAATGATTTGTTTACTATTTTGTTTACTATTTTCATTTATTGCCTCATATCTAATATCAAAAGGCTATAGAATTAAGTCTTAATTTTTTTTAAAAAAATTTTTAATTAAATTAAATTGTTATGAAAAAACAAAAATTTACAATTAATGATAATCTAATTGAAGAATTAGAAGTATTAAATTCTAAAAATGAAAATTTATCAAATTCAAATCTATCAAATACTAATTTAAAAAAAATTAACTTAGTTAATTGTAATATTCAAAATTCTGATTTTTCAAGATCCTTCGAAGAACTTAAGACTTCGAGTGCAGGTGAAAATATTTCTACAAGAGATTCATCAGGAATAGTTTTAAACAAGTTAAGCG
>CAZYFB010000072.1:0-6137 GCA_964646655.1 uncultured bacterium | reverse complement strand
CAAAACAATCTCCATTACAATCTTGATCTGCGTTACCACCATCACAAACACCACAATCATCAACTACAGCGTCACCACCACAGTTTCCAGCACAGTCTTCTACATTACCATCACAGTCACATGCACCATCTGCAATACCATCACCATTACAAACACCACATTCATCATATTGACCTACACAATCATCTACATCATCACATACACCATCAGCATCAAGGTCTTCACATGGTGCTTCACATGCACCGTTTCCAATAGTTGCATCTAAACCAATACCTGATGTATCTGAAATTGCTCCAGTACCGAAATCTAAACATGCATCACCAGGAAATGATCCCGCTAATGTTGTTAACACTCCTGAACTTCCTGCAGGAATAAATCCACCAGAGAATGAAAAACCGAGAACAGTTTCACCACCAGCTGAAATGAAAAATCCAGCATCTTGAGCTAAACCTCCACTACCAGCACTAACTGTTGCACCTACAATATCAAATTGGAAACCACCTACATCATAAGGAGTTTCCATTAAAATTTCCATAGAAGAAGAAGAAAAATTACCGATTGAAAGAGTTAAATTATCTACAGAGCAACTACTACCATCACCACCACATATGCCACAAGAATCAACTACAGCATCACCACCACAGTTTCCAGCACAGTCCTCTACATTACCAGCACAGTCACATGCACCATCTGCAATACCATCACCATTACAAACACCACATTCATCATATTGACCTACACAATCATCAACGTCATCACATACACCATCACCATCAATATCTGTACATTCATCAACATAATCACAATCAAACTCGCCAAATGTTGCTTCAAGAGCAATACCATTAGCATCAGCAATAGCACCTGTACCAAATGATAAACATAAATCAGAAGGAAATGATCCAGATAAATTAGTTAATACACCATTACTTCCTGCAGGTATAGTGCTTCCAGAAAATGAAAACCCAAGAACAGTTTCACCGCCAGCAGATATAATAAATCCAGCACTTGCTGCTAAACCTCCACTACCTCCTGAAATAGCAGCACCTGGTGCGCTAAATTGAAAACCACCAACATCTGCAGTTGTATTCATTGTAACTTCTGCGCTTGAACCGTCGTAAGAACCAAGACCTAAAGTTACATCTTGAGCAAAAATACTTGAAATTAATAACGTTAAACTAA
Source organism: uncultured bacterium (assembly GCA_964646655.1). Classification (GTDB taxonomy): domain Bacteria; phylum Fidelibacterota; class Marinisomatia; order SCGC-AAA003-L08; family D37C17; genus TMED6. The sequence continues at coordinate 4,958 of CAZYFB010000072.1, read as the reverse complement.
CAATGATAGATTTTGTAAATCTCATCTCTCTTCTCCTTAAATTGAAATTTTTGTATCAATAATAATTTAAAAATTAATACCTATGAAATAATATCATAGGAATATATAAAAAATCAATAACATATTTTATGCGTTCGGTCACAAAATTAACCAAATAAACAAACTTTATATATTAATATAATGCTATTTTATTACGAGACTAGTATTAGTGAAAAATTAGAAATTGGTTTGCACACGTAAACAATTTCTATTTATTATGTTCAATAATTGTCTTAAGACTCTACTAAATATGCAATACTTTTAGTAGCATTTTCAAGATTTTTTCCTGTTATTGAAGAAATTTTTATTATTTCTATGTTCTTTGGAAGTTTTTTTTGGTTTAAATCTTCATCAAGTATTGTATCAATTTTAGATAGAAGTATTAATTTTGGCAATTTATCTAGTTCTGGCTTATGATTTAATAGCTCCGTTTTTAGTGTAGAGTAATCATCATCTATAGACTCCGAATTAGCATCGATGATAAAGATTAAAACTTTTGTTCTTTCAATATGTCTTAAAAACTGATTACCTAAACCTTTTCCCTTTGATGCGCCCTTAACAAGACCAGGTATATCAGCCATTACAAAAGATTTATAATCATGATATTTAACAATTCCAAGATTTGGAGTTAAAGTTGTAAAAGGATAATCTGAAATTTTAGGTTTTGAATTGGAAACTTTTGATATAAATGTAGATTTTCCTGCATTAGGAAACCCAACTAAACCCACATCAGCTAATACCTTTAATTCTAATGATAGTGAAAATTCCTGACCTAAAGCTCCATTGTTGGCAATTTTCGGAGCTACATTGTTTTTTGTTTTAAATCTAGCATTTCCAAAACCTCCATTACCACCTTGAGCAATAATAAATGATTCAGACTCTTTTTTAAAATCATAAATAATCTGCTCTGTATTTGAATCTCTAACAATAGTACCTACGGGTACTTTTATAATAAAGTTCTCACCATTTTTTCCATGACAATTTTTTCCTTTGCCATGTTCCCCTCTTTTTGCTTTATAATGATGATTTTTAGGTAGATCTTGAAGTGTTGAGAGTTGTTTATCAGAAAGAAAAATTACATCTCCACCTTTTCCTCCATCTCCCCCACAAGGTCCGCCATTAGGTCTGAATTTTTCCCTTAAAAAAGCGATACATCCATGTCCACCATCACCAGCTTTAACATGAATTATTGTTTCATCAATAAAACGCATGGTTACATATTATTAATTAGAGCTTCACCAAATTCTGAACACTTTAATTCAGTTGCGTTATTCATTTGTCTTGCAAAATCATATGTAACTGTTGTATTTGAAAAAGTTTTATCCATAGCATTCAATATTAAATCAGCTGCTTCATTCCACCCCATATACCTCAACATCATTTCACCTGATAGTATGACTGAACTTGGATTAACTTTATCCTGTCCTGCATATTTTGGTGCTGTTCCATGAGTAGCTTCAAATATTGCTTTTCCTGTTTGATAGTTTATGTTTGCTCCTGGAGCAATACCTATTCCACCAACTTGTGCAGCAAGTGCATCAGAAATATAATCACCATTTAAGTTCATGGTAGCTATAACATCATATTCATTTGGTCTAGTTAAAATTTGTTGTAAAAATGCATCTGCAATAACATCTTTAATAATTATTTTACCCTTTTCTACTGCCTCGTTTTGTATTTTATTTGCCTCATCTACTCCATGCTTTTCTTTAATATCATCATATTGTTTCCATGTAAAAACAGAATCAGAAAAATGATCTTCAGCAATTTTATATCCCCAATCTTTAAATCCACCTTCTGTGAATTTCATTATATTTCCTTTATGAACTAATGTTACACTTTTTCTATTATTTTCAATGGCATAATTAATTGCTGATTCAACCAATCTATAAGTACCCTCTTGTGAAATTGGTTTAATTCCAATTCCACAAGAATTTGGAAATCGTATTTTATCATATTGACTAGGAAATTCAGATTTCATAAAATTCAAAAATTTACCTAAGTCTTCACTTTTTGATAAAAATTCAATGCCCGCATATATATCTTCTGTATTCTCTCTAAAAATAACCATATCAATTAGTTCTGGATTTTTAACTGGTGATGGAACGTTATTAAACCAAGTTACAGGTCTTAAGCAAACATATAAATCTAATTTTTGTCTTAATGCAACATTTATAGATCTAATGCCACCTCCAACAGGAGTTGTTAAAGGACCTTTGATAGCAATTAAATACTCATTAATTGCATCTAAAGTTTCCTGAGGAAGCCAAATATTTTCATTATAAACATCATTTGCTTTTTCTCCAGCATATATTTCCATCCACTCAATTTTTCTTTCTCCATTGTATGCTTTTAATACCGCTTGATCAAACACCTTTACTGATGCAGCCCATATATCAGCACCAATACCATCTCCTTCAATAAATGGTACAATCGGATTTGAAGGTACAGTTAATTTACCGTTTGAAATTGAAATCTTTTGTCCATTTTGTGGTGTCTTTATATTTTGCATTTTTAATCCTTTACATTATTTTTATTACTTTAATATGATTTACATCTAACATAAAATGCAAATAAACATATATAATCTAATTTTGTATACCGCTAAATATAATGAAAAAAGTTATGATTTTAGATAGGTTTTTGAATAGAAGTAATTGCAACAACGTTCATAATATCATCTATACTGCATCCTCTAGATAAATCATGAACTGGACGATTTAATCCTTGCAATAAAGGCCCCCAAGCGTCAAAACCTGCAAGCTGTCTAGTTATTTTATATGAAATATTTCCAGCATCTAGATTTGGGAAAATAAAGACATTTGCTGAACCTTTTAATTTTGTATTAATATTTTTTCTTTTAGCAATATCATTTGAAACTGCAGCATCAAATTGTATTTCACCCTCATGCATAATTTCAGGGAATTTTTTTCCAAATATTTCAACAGCTTGTCTAACCCTATCAACTCTATAATGATTGGCACTTTTATTAGTTGAAAAAGATAAAAATGCAACACGAGGTTTTTCATTTGTTATTAGCTGATGCAAGTCTGATGAAGCTTTGGCTATAAGTGCTAGCTGTTCAGATGTAGGTTCAGGAATAACAGCACAATCAGAATAAGTATAAATATTGTTTTGATTTATCATTAAAAACGAGCTGGAAATCCATTTGTATTTGGGGTTAATTCCCACAATCCTCAAAGCTGATCTAAGGACATCTGCTGTTGAAGTACTTGCCCCTGCTACCAAACCATCAACTTCATTGCATGCTAAAATTGTCATTGCTTTATTTAGAGGGTTTTGTAAGTATTTAATTATTTCATTCTCAGGCCAATTATTAGAAAATTTCTGCTTTAAAATATATTCAATATATTTACTGTTATCGGAAAAATCATTTATATCAATGATATTAAAACCTAATTTTTTAAGTTCTAAGGTTGCTCTTTTAACTCTGTCATCAGTTATTTCAGGAAGAATAATTGAGGATTTATTTTCTAAAGCTCTTTCAAATAAATTTTTTAAAAAATTATTATTTTTCATATTTTAAATTAAGAGCTTTTAAAACTGGATCTGAAACATAATCAGATATATCACCTTCTAAAGAGAAAACTTCTTTTACAATAGAGGAGCTTATATGGGTATATTTTTCATGAGGCATCATAAAAATTGTAGTTATTTCAGAATTTAATTTCCTGTTCATTAATGACATTTGAAATTCTGATTCAAAATCTGAAAAAGCTCGAAGACCTCTAATGATAACATTAATATTATTTTTTAAAGCAAAATCTACTAATAACCCATCAAACACAATTGGTTCTACGTTATCTATGTGTTTTGTCGAATTACTAGCTAATTGTAATCTTTCTTCATCTGAAAATAAATAATCTTTAGAATTAGAAGATTTAGATATGCCTATAATGACCTTATCAAAAAGTTTAGATGATCTTGAAATTATATCAAGATGACCATTTGTGATTGGATCAAATGACCCTGGATATATCGCAATATTTAACTTATTTTCCATATAGCTACCTGTGTACTACCATATTTTTTAATTCTTATATCTTCATCAAAAACTACATCTTTAGTTTTTTTCATTTCCATACAAAAAACACCATTTTCATTTAAGAAATTAGAAATAGATTTTCTAATTTCAAAAAAATTTAAATCGGTATAAGGTGGATCAGCAAATATAATATCATATTTATTCGTATTCATATTTAAAAATTTTGAAACATCCATACGATGAAGCTTAACATCATCTTTACTACACACAATATTAATATTATTAACTAAGATTCTAAAAACTTTCGAATCACTTTCTATAGCTGTTAAATGACATGCACCTCTACTTAAAGCTTCTATTCCTAAACTACCAACTCCGGAGTATAAATCTAAAATTTTTTTTCCATCAAGAGAACCTAATATATCGAAAATTGATTTTCTAACTTTAGCTTGTGTAGGGCGTACTTTAGTACTATTAAAATAGGAAAGTTTTCTTCCTTTGTACTTTCCTGCTATAATACTAATCATAATTTAGTTTATTTAAGAGGATAATTCCATTTAGGTTTAGCATCCCAACTAATTTCATCATTTTCTATATAACCTGGACTGCCTGGCCTAAAATTGAATAAAATAAATCTGTTTTCTTTGTAACTATCATCAACTGGTGATGTAATTTTATAATTTGATGGCATATCTGTATAATATTCACCAATATCCCATATTCCGTTATTATTTGAATCAATATAATCTTCACCAGTATCAAATTCACCATTCCCAGAAAGAATTATCTTATAATCCTGACCAGTTATTGGTGATATAGATAGTTTTCTAGTCAAATCATATCTTTTTCTATCATAATCTTCAATATTAATTATTCTTTTAATTATTTCATATCCTGAAATAAATCTACTTTT
>CAZYFB010000071.1:0-6430 GCA_964646655.1 uncultured bacterium | reverse complement strand
ATGACAACAGAAATCTTCTTTTAAAAAATTACATATCAGAAATAAAAGATAATTACGAATATATTTTCATTGATACTCCTCCAACGCTTGGATTATTAACAGTAAGTTCTTTAACAGCAAGTGATGAGGTTTTAATTCCAGTGCAATGTGAATTTTTTGCTTTAGAGGGATTATCCAAATTAATCAAAACCATTGAATTAGTAAAATCTAATTTAAATATTAATCTTAAACTTAATGGGATAATTTTAACAATGTATGATAGAAGAAATTCTCTATCATCTTTGATTGAGAGAGAAGCTAGAGAATATTTTGACGCTAGTGTATATAAATTTAATGTACCTAGAAATGTAACTTTATCCGAGGCACCAAGCCACGGTCTCCCTGCAATTATTTATGATTTAAAATGTAGTGGTTCACAAGCTTACATAGCCTTAGCCAAAGAATTTTTAGAAAGGAGTAGTTCAAATGGCAGTCAATAAAAAATTAGGAAAAGGCCTATCTTCTTTACTTGGAAATAAAGATCTAGTTCAGAATAGTTCCTCTGATAATAAGGGCTTATTACTTATCCCAATCGAGAAAATATTCAGAGACGAGACACAACCAAGAAAAGAATTTGATAAAGTAAAAATAGATGAGTTAGCTCAATCAATCAAAAAAAATGGCCTAATTCAACCACTTATTGTTACCAAAAGAAATACAGACACCTTTTTGCTGGTAGCAGGAGAAAGAAGATGGAGGGCAGCACAAACAACAGATTTAAAGGTATTGCCAGCATTATTATTACCAAATGATCTTGATAAAGATGAGATTTCATTAATAGAAAATATCCAAAGAGAGGATTTAAAAGTATCAGAAGAGGCAAGAGCCTATCAACATTTAATTGAAAAAAATAATTACACCCATGAAAATCTATCTAAAATAATTGGAAAAAGTAGGTCTCATATAACTAATTTATTAAGAATACTAGATTTAGACAAATTTTTCTTTGACTTATTAAATGTTGGAAAGATATCAATGGGCCATGCAAGAGTACTTGTAGGAAAGAAACCGAGTGAATTCGATGAAAAAACATTGGAAAAAATTATAGCTGGAAAAATATCAGTACGTAATTTAGAGGCATACAAAAATAAGGGAAACACTAAAGAGCCAAATTTAATTCATGAAGAAAAAATACTTAGTGATACTATAGGTTTTAAAACAAAAATTACTTATAGCAAAAAAGGAAAAGGTAATATTAAAATTTTTTATGAAAATTTAGAACAATATAATTTTTTAATTACAAAGTTAAAAAACTAAATTTTTTATATTGAGCTTCATACTTTAATTCCAAATATAATTTTTTAATATCTATTCCAGATTTTTTAATATTAAAAATATTTTTTCTAATTTCTAATATAAAATTACTAGTATTATTTATTGGTGTGTCTATTATGTATTTTTCACTATTTACATTAAATTTTGTTAATTCTGAATAAATAAAGCATGGTTGCCCAACACAATAGTTAAATAGTTCTCCATTATTAACATTAAAATGTGTATCGATTAAACTATTTAAATCTTTTTCGAAATCATAACCGTTAACGGTATCATAATTATGTTTAAACTTTTTATAATTTTTATAATCTGTGAAGATTATTTTCTTTGAGCTTTCGTTTGCTATTTTATCTAATTGTTTACTGTTTGTCGAAAAATATAAGTAAATTTTTTTATTTTCAAATAGATCATTGGAAAAGTCATTTTTTTCAAAAATATTATTATTAATAATATCTATATCAGTTTTTTTTGATAACTCTTTTATGGCAAATTCATAAAATGATCCAACTTCATCATTAACTTGGTTAATAAGCAATGTTTTATCATTGTTTATAAGAAATTCCTGAATTGTCTGAAGGTTTTTATTCATCTAGTTATCTGCTCACAAAGAAGATCATTTAATGTTAAATTATTAATAAATTTTCTCACAAAATATTCTGTGTTATCGGATTTAATTTTTTCGACCGCAGATCTGTTACTCATAAATTTATCACTAGAGGCTAATACATAAAACTGACTCATTGTTTCAGTAAAACTATGTGTTTTACAATTTAATTTATTATCAAAAATATTTATTTGTACCGAACTTGTTATTCGCTCACGATCAGAAGTATTGTCTATATTAGTAATAAATAAGTTTTGTGAATGTGATATGTTAGCTTTAATCTCATATTTTGAATTATTATCAAGCATTCCAAAATTATTTAAATTGCTTTTTAGTTTATTAGATAATAACAATCCCTCGTATTCTCCACTAATATACCCGACTGATAGCTTAATTTTTTCCTTATTATCTCCACTAGTACAAGACGTGACCGTATAACTAATTAGTAATAATATTAATAATTTTATCTTGTACATTAATTACCCTAATAATGTTTTTATCATTTATTTTGCTTTTAATTTTATCTAATTTATAGATAGATTTTAATATATCTTTTTCTGAATAACCTTTTAGCGTATCTATAGTGGTAACTAATTTTCCTTTTATCTGAATAGGTAATTTTATTTTATTTTCAATTAATAAACTTGTATCAATTTCTGGCCAAAAATTAATTTCATGTGTGTCAAATAGAATTTTATTAATCGAATTTGTCAGCTTAGGGAGAATTGGAAATAAACATGCAAGAATTTTTTTACTCAATTCGCTATCATGTAGATATATTTTTCTTTTCTCTAAATAATTAAAAAGTGTGTAAATATTAGCAACACATTTATTGAGTGAGAAGCTTAGTATATTTTTTTCGATCTCATAGGCAAATTTTTCAATATTTTTCTTTGCTTCTAGATCAGCATCACTTCCTTTATTAGAGAAATATCTTTCAATTCTATGTATTAAATTTTTAGAGCTTTGTATGCCCTCGTCAGTCCACTCCAGTTCTCTATCAGGAGGTGAGTCTGATATCATAAAAATTCTAGTAGCATCAATTCCATAATTCTCTAAAATCTCGTCAGGCTCTACAACATTTTTTTTTGATTTTGACATTTTTTCACTTGGGCCCTCTTCAACAATTTCAGATGTGTTAAAATTAATCAATACACCATTCTTTAAGACGATTTCCTTTGGCATAACCCACTCATTACTTGATGTCTTATAAGTTTTATGAGTTATCATGCCTTGAGTAAATAATTGTTTAAACGGTTCATCTACTTTTAGATTATAAATGTCTCTAAGCGCTTTCATAAAAAACCTAGAATATAGTAAATGAAGGATGGCATGTTCAATCCCACCAATATATTTGTCAACGGGTAAAAACTTTTCAACTTGTTCCGGATCAAATGGTTTATTTAATTTATTATTAAGAAAACGTATGTAATACCAGGATGAGTCAACAAAAGTATCTAAAGTATCTGTTTCCCTAAAAGCAATTTTTTTTGTCTTAGGGCATATTATTTCTCTCCAATCTTTCTTATTGAGTAAAGAATTACCTTTGCTTTTTAGATTTACATCATAAGGAAGTAGAACTGGCAATTCAGATTTTTCAAGAACTCTAAACGTCCCATCTTCATAATAAATAACCGGAATAGGGCAGCCCCAATATCTTTGTCTTGATACTCCCCAATCTCTAATTTTGAAATTAGTTTTTTCCTTTCCAATTTTTGTATCATTAAAATATTTTATTATTTCTTTGATTGCATCATCTTTGCTCAAACCATTTAATTTAGGGGAGTTGATAACTTTACCATCCCCCACAAAGGGTAAATCTTTATCCTCACATTCAATGACTTTGATTATTGGAAGGGAATACTTCTTTGCAAATTCATAATCTCTTTCATCATGCGCAGGACAGCCAAATATAGCCCCCTCACCATAGGTATCTAGCACAAAGTTTGCGATATATATGGGTATCTCTTTATTTAAAAGCGGATGTTTGCAGTTTATATTGAGCTTGACACCAAGCTTTTCTTTTTCTTCGTTAATTAAACCAAAGTCATTTCTAATTTTTTCGATGGCTTCTTCACCCAGTGTTTCTGAAACAATTTTATGATTTATTGAAACTGCTATAAAGGTAGCACCATAAATTGTATCTGGCCTAGTTGTAAATATATTCAAAAAACTATCTTTTTGGGGTATTTTAAACTTTATCTCTGCCCCAGTAGATTTTCCTATCCAGTTGCGCTGCATAGTTTTTACTTTCTCTGGCCAGAGTTCTAACTTATCAAGATCATTTAAAAGTTCCTCAGCATAGTTAGTAATTTTAAAAAACCACTGTGATAAGTTTTTTTTTTCAACCTGCGCTCCTGTTCGCCATCCTTTTCCATCTATTACCTGTTCATTTGCTAAAACAGTTTGGTCAACAGGATCCCAATTTACTAAAGCATCCTTCTTATAGGCCAATCCATTATTATAAAGATCAATAAAAAGCTCTTGCTGATATTGATAATAATCTTCCTTACAGGTAGCAAGCTCTCTATCCCAATCTATATCTAATTCTAGTCTTTGAAGTTGTTCCTTCATTTTTTTGATATTTGACAAAGTCCAATCTTTTGGATGAGTTTGAAACTGAATAGCAGCATTTTCTGCTGGTAAACCAAATGCATCCCAGCCCATGGGGTGAATAACTTCATCACCTTTCAACTTATGATATCGCGCACATATATCACCTATTACATAATTTCTTACGTGTCCCATATGGATGTTGCCCGAGGGATAAGGAAACATTTCTAAAATATATTTTTTTGAAGACAATTTATAAATTTGATTGGGCTAGCTTTGAAGCCCTCTCAAGAATAGACAATGTGATTTGCTTTTCTTCTAAAACAAAATTACTGTTATGATTTATCCAATTATTACTTTCTTTTGTTTCACAAATAAAATTTGTTTCTACTCCAGTGCTAATCAAATCCTGGGATAATATTCTAATTTTTATAAGACATCTGTTTGTAATCGAGCCGTTGTCTTCTTCATATATCCAGTCAGTTTCAATGTATCCTCCCTGACTATCTGCTATTTTTAAAGGATAGTCTTTTGTTATATCTAAAGAAGCTCTCCATAATATCGGATTTACTGAGTTTACAATTAATACTTCTGATTTATTTTTATCGCCCATACCAAATGCATCATTGAACGAGTCCTTTAAATCAAAAAGAGACTTGCCTTCTGCCCTTTCATCTGCTTTGCATTCTTTATATAACCTACCTTTTTTATTATTAGCGCCATATTCATTATCTCTCATCGGATTATCACACTTACCATAAATTTTATCTAGTTCTGCGAGGTTTTTCTGGTGATTTCCTGTACCGCATGATGTTACAAGGATAATTGAAGATATTATCAACAATGTTTTCAACATATTAATGAAATTAAATTAAAATATTTAAATTTAAACAAAAAAAAAAGGGAGGAAAAAATTCCTCCCTTAAATAAATAAAAAGTTAACTGATTAGAAGCTTACGCTTGTACCAATAGCTACAACAGTGTCTGAAGAAGAAGCAGTTTCAGTTGATCTTTCACCAGAAACACTTCTCATTTCAGCCCAGATTGATGCACCACCACCAAGTGATGATGAAACAGTTACGTCAGTTGTTGCTGCGTTTTTGTTACTACCATCATGTGATTGATAACCAATTGCAACGGATGCTCCACCAACAGTTGTAGAGTATGTTACACCGATTGACTCAGCTTCGTCAATTGCTACGTCACCGTCTGTAGCATTAAAACCAAGACCGAGTGTTCCACCGCCTACAGCGTAAGTAACAGAAACACCCTGATCGTTCATTGTTGAACTACCATTTTCTGCTTGTGAAGCTGCTAAAGTAAGTGACATTGCACCTAAAGGCATTGCTAATTTAACACTTGAACCAGTTTTAGCTGCACCATCTACATCACCGGCTGCAAGACCATCCCAGAAGTAAACACCAGTAAGTGTCATATCACCAACAGTTGTTGATCCAGAAATACCAGAACCTTCATCATCTCCAACAGAACCTTCATAAGTTACTGTTGTTGCGTTTGTGTCAGCCCATGTAACTAATTCACCAACTTTACCAACACCGTCTGCGATACCAATATCATCACCAATAGCTAAAGTTCCGTTTGCGAAACCAAAGGTAAGTTTAGTTAAACCAGTTGCAGTAGAGTCATCACCATTACTGTCATTGTCGTTTGAAATACCAGCACCAGCAGAAATTGTTACACCAGCGTCAGTTGTAGTTGAAAGTGAGAAACTCACTCCACCACCATTCATTGATGTTGTGTTACCACCTGCATCAACGTAAGCAAAGTCAGCAGAACCGCTGACACTTATATCCGCATTTGCGGCTGTTGAGAAACCAACAGCTGCTGCAATAGCAGATACCATATAAGTTAGTTTTTTCATAATAATTTTCCTTTCTTATTATTACTTGTGTTTTTAATTAAAAACTTCAACAAATGTATTTAAAAACAAAGATTTTA
>CAZYFB010000070.1:0-6432 GCA_964646655.1 uncultured bacterium | reverse complement strand
TTATAAATCTTTTTTAAATAAAAATAATGAAAAAAATAATAACTTTAATATTTGTTACTATTATTTTACCCTTTGTAAAAATACCACCATATGAAATTCAAGGATGGAAGACCTTAAGTGAAAAAAATCCATGGGTTGGTTATCAAGAGTATGAAAATTTTCCATGGTGCAGAGCAACTGATATTTTTCCATATTCAATAAATGAAATAGAAACATTTATTGGAAAATTTGAAACTTACAGTAATACTTTTAGCAGAATGATTGATTCAGAGTTGATTGATACAAATATAGTATATTTAAGGGTAGATTATCCTTTATTTTTAAGTGATAGAGATTATATTGTTAAATATAATAGAGTTTCTAATGCAAATGATATTTATTATCAATGGGTAGCAACTGTTCATTCAGATGTCCCAGAGTATGACAGTGCTGTCAGATTAATTAATGCTGGTGGTGAGTGGGCTTTAAAATATATTAGTGAAAATTCAACAGAGGTATCATATAGTTGGAATGGAGAATTAAGAGGTGATTTCCCGAGTTTTTCTCTTAATTCAGCTTGGATAAAAGGTGGGACAGAAATCATAAATGAGTTAAGGTATGCAATTGAAAACAGTTCTAAATAAATTTTTTCTACTTATTTTCTTTTCAATAATCTTGAGCTATCAATTTGATGGAACAGGTTATTCGAATATTTATGCAATTAACAAGTTATCTAACCAATCATTAATTAAGCTTCCATTTAGATTATTCAGTTATGATTTATCAATATCAGATATAACTCCAGAAAATAATTTTTCTATTCAAGCAAATTGGGGTGTTGAGCATAAAATTAATAACCTCAACAGTAAAAATTCATTGCCAAAAATGCTTTATGATTTAATTTCGATTCAAAATGTTGAATACAGTTCTGAATTTAGGGAATTATATTTTACTTTGGAAAACTCAGTCTCTGAAATAAGATTTGGCAAACAACTTCATACATGGGGTTCTGTTGATGCTAACAGTCCATTGGATTTTTTAAATCCAACAGATTACTATTATTTGTTTACCGATTCGGATGAAACTAAAATTGGAAAATTAAGTTTTCTATTTGATTTATATTTTGAAGATCAATACAAATTTCAATTTTTGATTATGCCTAACCATAAACCAAACAATATACCTTTAAATGATCCTGATTTTCCCATAACATTACCTGCCACTGTACAAAACTATCAGTTTTTGGATGATTCTAAAAAACCAGAAATTGGTGCTTACATACAAAAATCAGGTATTAATATGGATTGGACATTATATTATTTTTCAGGATACGATCGAAATTATAATCTATATGGTGCTAACGTTTTTTTAGATGATTTTGATATAAACTCAGTAACAGATACGGTGTTTTCATTTAGAAAAACTGAGATGGTAGCTATATCTAATGTATCATTTTTTAAAGATATAACTCTAAGAGCTGATATTGCTTATTTTAAAACTAAATCTGGAAATCAATCCATCGAAAATAGACCATATTCTGGTCAAGACCCAATCAGTGAATTTTTGGCTTTTGAAACCTTAGCTGCTACAAGCTATTTTGATATTTCAGCCGAATATTATCAGTATTGTTTACAATTAGAATATGGATTACCATTAGATATTAATTTTACTGCACAAATTTTTGGATATGAAAAAGATGAAGTTGGAGGTAATATCATTGATATTGAACTAACCAATTTTGAGATTTACTTAGATGGGACTGACTTCTTTTATCCTGGATTAGGATCACCGTTAGCAACTTTAGCAGAAAAAGCTTTAGTGTTTAATTTAGATAAAACATTTAATGATGATTTAATTGAATTACAATTTGTTAGTTTGATTGATTTAAAAGATCACGGAAAACTTTTTCAATTAAAATTTAGTTATGATATCATTGATGATTTGAATGTATCAGTTTTATATTATAAAGGAATAGGCAATAAAGATAAGTATCCAGATAATCCTGAAACTGAAATGGTTGATGAAAGTTTATTGTACCCATTTAATGGTATGGAAGATTTTTCGCATATTCGAGCACAGTTAAAATACTATTTTTAAATATATGAATATTAGAATTACAGGAAGTGGATATTATGTTCCTTCAACTATTGAAACAGCTGAAGATGTCTCAAAAAAAATCAATAAAAGTAAAGATTGGATTATATCAAAAACTGGAGTTCTAGAAAGAAGAATATCAGATATTGATGTTGATATGATGGGAGCTCTTGCAGCAAAACAAGCTTTAAAAGACTCTTCAGATCCAGATTTAATCATAAATGCTTCTGGAGTACCAAAGCAAACTATTCCTGACACCTCTGTATTTATTCAAAAAGAATTAGGCTTTAAAGGTATTCCTGCATTTTCTGTTCATTCCACATGCTTATCATTTCTTTCAGCCTTTCATATAGCATCAGGTTTAATAGAATCTAAACAATATAAAAAAATATTAATTGTATCTTCTGACAGAGGTTCAGTAGGAAGAAATTTCGATGAACCAGAAAGCGCAGCTTTATTAGGTGATGCTGCTGCTGCAATTATTTTAGAACCATCAAATGATAGTGTAATGATTGATTATAAAATGGAAACTTGGTCTGATGGAGCAGAGCTGACACAGGTTAAAGGTGGAGGAACATATAGACATCCAGATAATCCTAAAACTATTAAGCGTGACCATTATTTTACAATGCAAGGTCCTCAGGTCTACAAGCTTGCTCGAAAAAAAGTATATTTTATGATCAGAAAAATATTAAAAGAAAATAATTTAAATATTCAAAATATTGATTTTGTAGTTCCACATCAAGCTTCTGAATCAGCAGTGAAAGCATATTCTAAATTTGGAGGCTTTGCAGATGATTGTGTAATGAATATTATACCTCAATATGGTAACTGTGTTTCTGCTTCTATACCATTAGCTTTATCTATAGCTATTGAACAAAAAAGAATCAAAAGAGGCGATACAGTAATGATGATTGGCACAGGAGCAGGCTTATCAGTAGCATCTACTATTATAAAATATTAGTTTATTTTTGTAAAATAATTTTTTGATTTCTTGATTTAATACTATTTGAAATACTCACAAAATAAATACCCGACGAAAAATTTTCTCCATTCCATTTTACAGTATATGATCCTGGATTCATTCTTTGCTTACTAATCAATTCAGAAATTATATTCCCTTTAATATCGTAGATTGAGATCGAAATATCATCTGATTGATTTACATAAAAATTAATATTGGTTAAAGGATTGAATGGATTTGGATATATCTTTTCAATTCCAAATTCTAAATTTCCAATTTCAATAGTATTGTTTAACCAACTACAATCTTGTTCTTCAGTTATTTGTACGCTATAATAATATGTATCTAAGCTTGTTTCAAAATGCTCACTATTTTCAACACACTCAGGTATATTTTCACATAACATGTTACCACCAATTGCGAAATATGGATAACCAAAATAATCATCATCATCCCAATTTAAATCTAATGAACAAAAGTTTTCTGGTAAAGCTGATAGCTCATTATTAAAAAGCCATAAATAAGTAAGGCTACTTAAATCTAAAAATGAATTAGGTAAATTATTGATACTATTATAACCTAAATCCAAAATATATAAATTATCAAGGTTTCCAAAATTTTCTGGTAAGCTAGTAAGTTGATTAAAAGAAATATATAATTGTACTAGTGCTGTTAAATTTGAAAAGCTTTCAGGTAAAAAAGTTATATTGTTTTCTTCTAAATATAATTTTCTTAAATCATCAAGATTTCCAATACTTTCTGGTATAGTATGGATTGGTATTTCAACTCCACTAAAATAATAGCCAGCTACTAAAAATCTTAATCTACCATCATTCCATGTTTGAGTTCCAAGCTCAAAAGCATTCATTGAATTATCAAAATCATTTACTGCAATGATATCATTTAGTGTTTGTAAATCAGTTTCTTTAAAACATGTACCATCATCTTGAATAGTAACATTAGGATATAATGTTTCTATATTTTCAAAATAAGAAAAACCATCTTCACAATTAAAAGAATCTAAAGCACCTTCATCAATCCAAGTTGCAATAAGATCTATTAATGATTGATCTAAATCATCGGCTGGATATCCAGGCATTTCTCCAGAATCAATAACTTGCCATAAAAGACTATTTTGATGATTACCAGGAATGATTACCATTTCACCATCTACGCCATTCATTAAATTTTCATAGCTATCCAATTGCAAATCACCAGAAGCAAAATTACCTATATGACAACTTGTACAGTTTGCATCAAAAATAGGTTGAATTTGAGTATTATAGTCAACCCCAATTATTAAGTTAAATATTAATAGATAGATAAATTTTTTCATAAAATACCCTTTATTTAATTAGGTAAACTTTTTCAGTTGCTAATGCTGTTCTTGTTTTTATTTTAATAATATAGATTCCTGCAGAATAATTATTTGCATTCCATGTAAAATTATGAAAACCATGATTTAGTATTCCATTGTAAATATTTTCTAATTTATTTCCATAAATATCATATATATTTATATTAACATCTTGAGTATATAACATATTAACATCAAAATTTACAGAAGGATTGAATGGATTTGGATATGGTGACCCTAATGTGAAAGATTCGTTAATTAAATTTTCATTAACTAAAACATTACTTTCAAATGATAAAATTATATTTTCATTTGGCTCTAGCATCACTTGAGTTACATTATTTTCCAATTCATTTTGCGTATTTAAACTAATATTATAAACTTTAGATTTTTCTTGATGATGAATAGGTGTGACAATTAATTCTATTTCATAATTACCTGAATTATCATTATTTATAATATTAAACTCCACATCAAAAGTTTGGCTATAATCACCGTTATTAAAAATATTAACATTAAAGTATTCATCTAATAAATTTATATCATATAAAGAATCATTCATTTGGGGAAATGTAACACTATAAGCAATTGGAAAAATTCCAGGAATTCTCATAGCTCTGTATACTAATCCATCTGGAATTTGGAGATTATAATTTGCTTCCCATATTTCATCACCGTTTTGATTAACTTCTAAACTTGTACCTGCACCTCCAATGGTTGTAGATAAATAATTACCATTATCAAGTTTTTGTGTGTTTCCTGATAAATAACCATATAAGTTTTCTGGTAAAACATATTCCCAAGCTAGTTCAGCCTCACAACCATTTTCTGTTTCAGCTATATCTATTTCTATAGAACGTGATGTTTTATAATCTTGATCTAAAAATATTTCACTAAGATTTCCATTATCAAATGTTAGAATATTACCATTGTTTAATTTTTGAATGCTATGTTGAAAACTAAATCCTAAATCTTGTCCACAATCAATATCTCCTGAACCTAATTCATAACCTAAATTCCATATCACTTCGCCAGATGGGTAGGATATTTTAGTTATTCTATTTAAGTGCCTTGATGAAAGGTATATAGCACTATCCTCTTCATCAAACCATATAGCATTAGCATGAGTCCAATCAAAACGATTTGTATTATATGCTTCATACCAAATTCCACCAAAGCTATCATAATCAAGCATATTAAAATGATCAAAAACATTCCAGGTCCAAACTTCTTCTTTAGTTTCAGAATTCCATTCTATAATTTTATCACCCATCCAATCAAATTCAATTGTTTCTCCATCTGCTTCAAAGCCTAATCCTTGAAATAGTGGTGTCCATGGCCCTTCTGGAATTGGACCTTCACCATAAGAAGTTCCTAGACCAATATAGTTACCATTTGGTAATTGAAATATATCATGATGAATAAAATTATCACCTGGCTCTTGCCAAATTATACCATCTTCAAAATTAAATTTAATTCCTGGGTAATTATTTTCTTCGTTATTACCAATAAATTCAGCTCCAAAAAATCTTCCATATTTATCAGTATTATAAAAAATTAAATTTTTATCACTAGAATTCCAAATTTCTTTACCATTTTCATCTATTACAGCAGAATAATAATCAAAAAATGAACCAAAAATGGTCAATCCATCTTGTGAGTTTAATTCATATGATGTGGTTGTTGCATTAGCAATAGACGGCCCAATTGAAAATGAATCAGAGTTAGAACTTAAAACTTCACCGTTAATATCTAAGTTGTTAATTTGCCAAAAATAAGTATTACTCCAATCTAAATTATCTTTTTCTATATATATTAATGAATTAGAATTAATCAGCTCTCCACACACTATGCATTCTTCAATTATATCATCATCATTTGCTATATATATTTCATATTGATTTGCTTGTGGATGTTCTGTCCATTCAAATTTAACATGTGTTTGAAACAGTGTAGACTCAGAGTTAGGATAAATCAGCTGAGCATCTAAATTTGTAAATAATAAAAGTATGAAAAAATATTTTAACATTTAATTATC
>CAZYFB010000069.1:0-6444 GCA_964646655.1 uncultured bacterium | reverse complement strand
CCCAAAAAATTTTGCTTTCTTCATCATATTGACCTATATCTTTTTCAATAGAATCAAAAATTCTACCTTTAACAAATGGATAGCAAAGATAGTCTAAATACCCACCGCAACCTCCAGCATAATCAAAAAAATCTTTATTATAAAAATTTTTAATTTTAGGTTGAACGGAGGATATATTATCATTTTTTTCAATTGTATTAATTAAAAAATCAACACAATCTTTTGTGACTACTGTATCATTATTTAAAAAGAATAAGTACTTACCTAATGCATTTGTTGCTCCTAAATTACAACCGCCAGCATATCCT
Source organism: uncultured bacterium (assembly GCA_964646655.1). Taxonomy (GTDB): domain Bacteria; phylum Fidelibacterota; class Marinisomatia; order SCGC-AAA003-L08; family D37C17; genus TMED6. Next base: position 6,136 of record CAZYFB010000069.1, on the reverse strand, counting down.
TTGTTAACTTTTGAATTTATTATTTTACAATCAGGAAATTTTTTAGAAATATAATCAATGCTTTGATCTTGAGAATTATTATTAACTATTATTAACTCATATTTTATTGAATTAATATTGTCATAGATAGATTGAATGCATTCATCTAATATACTTTTACCTTTAAGATGTGGAATGATAATTGATAAATTCATTTTATTGAATGTAAAAATCTGGAAAATATTTTTTTACTAATTCAGGATTTACTGTAGATAATAAATTTCTAATGTTTCTGTCTACCAATTCTATTTCTTCATTAAAAGATAACTCATTAATATTTTGCTCTATTTTAAATTGTATAACTTGTAAAAGTGATTGACAGAATGAAAGCGCTCCATAATCATATGAAATTTCTGTTGGGATTACATTGCTTGGAAAGTATTCATTCATTAAATCAATGATGTCAAAGCTTTCTTTAAAATGATTTTTTCTATTAAAATCTAACGCAATATTAGTGGCAGTTTTAAAAAATATATTTCTATAATTTGCAGCTAATCGTTCAATATTAGGACCATAAAAAATATCTTCATTATCAAGTTGATTGTAACGATATATACCATTTTCTTTTAATGAGGATGCACTAAAATCATCTGCATTTCTTAATATATTTTCACTGTTTGACTTCGTAATCATTTGAATGGTTTTATCAATATCCATTCTAATATCCATTGGCGTATCATTTAATTGGTTAGATAATTTATAAACTAAACCTTCCTGAATGAGATAATCATCTAAACCTAAATTATTATTGCCAGTAGTAGTTGAAAAATAAATAGGATTTTTATTAAAACATTTTTCTATAATTTTAAGAATAGTAATATTTGTTAACCCTACTCCATAAGTTCCTGGATTAAATTTCCATGTGAAATTTTCTCCTGTCTCTGTATTTAAATTAATTGTATAATCATTTTTGAGCCAATTTGTAAAAGCATATTCCATTAAATTTTCATAGTTTTCAGATTCAACAATTTTAAGATATAAATCTAATTCTCCATCAATATTAAACATATTTAAACTAGGATTATGCTCATCTAGCTGTCTAATATAACTTGGAAAATTGAGTAAGCTGAGATTGACTACTTTAACATCTTTTCTTATGTTTTCTACTTCTTGTATATACCACAGCGGGAAAGTGTCATTATCCCCGTTTGTAAATAATATAGCATTTGGTTCACATGAATTTAGAAGGTTATATGCATAATCCCAAGCTTCGTACCTTTTAGATCTATCATGTTCTTTCCAATCTGTTACTCCCATCAACAAAGGCATAATTATTATTAAAATTATTGAAGGTATTAATGATGTAATATTAAATTTTTTGTTTAGTTCAGAGAGTAAACCGTATATACCCATACCTATCCAAATTGAAAAAGCAAAAAAACTACCAACATACGCATAATCTCTTTCTCTTGGTTGTGGATCACTTTGATTTAAGTAAACAACTATTGCAAGGCCCGTTAAAATAAATAATGTTAATACTGATAACGCACGTTGAGGATCACGCCTAAAATGATAAAACATCCCATATAACCCAATCATAAATGCTATGGGAATAAAATATCTAAACACATCAACGCCTTGTAAAGGGCGCATACTCATTAATGGTGCACCATCTATAGTATTTCGAGTCCATGACCTTTCATTCCAATCTTCTTTTCCAATAAACTGCCATGCAAAATATCTTAGATACATTTCTTTAAATTGATAATTCCATACAAATTTTGATATTTCTTCATTTGTAACATCATTAGGATTTAATGTATATCTTTTCCAGCTTTCATTATTACCTTGACTATTAATAACTAAAGAAGTTTTTCTATCTAAAATACTCCATTGACCGTATTGATCTCTATTAATATATTGATAAGCACTTTTTATATCTTCAGGATTATTATAATTTATTTTAGGGTTTTGCTGAGCTCTGATAAAAATAAGTGAATATGTAGAATATCCAACCAACACTAACAATGTACACGTTATTACTAATCTAGAAATCTGCAAATACTGCTTGCTATTAATTTTATAAAATTTGCTTAATAACCAAAAACAAAGGTTAAGCATAATTAATGCTTTAATAAGATTTAATAATTGTTGCTCTTTTATTAACATTAAATAATTAATTCCATTTTCATTATAATGCTTGATTTGACTTTCGGAACTGCTTATAAACCAATTTGCAACATCAGTTTTTATTCCATTTTCAATCAAATCCATATAAAAAAATGTTTTTGCTTCCTCATTTGGAGCGGATACAAATCTTTCATATAATTCAACCTGCTTTTCATTTAAATGATAAGAGTAACTTTGTATTTCTTGTGTTTTATTTTTAAGAGAAGTTTGAAAATCAACAATAAAAAACTCATTAACTGTAATGAATGTAATAGATAATGAAAATATAATAGTGATTAAATATTTTATCTTCGATTTTAAATTAATATTTATCAGAACAGCTGATAGTATAGAAATTATTAAAAATAAAATTAAAATAGAGGAGTCAGAAATTTTATTAGCTATTGATGGTAATCCTTTTATAATGCCTTTATAAATAATTATGAAAATCAATCCCGTTGATATTGATAAAAATAAATAATGTATAGGTTTAATTATATTTGAATCATTCAATTTATAAAAAATGATAAGAGCAATAAAGGGTATAGCTAGCAGATTTAGTAAGTGCACACCTATAGCTAAACCAATAAAATAACTAATCAAAATTAAATATTTTACATGATTGGAACTTTCAAACTTTGAGGCCCATTTTAATATTAACCAAACAACGGCAGCAGTAAAAAAAGTTGATAGTGCGTATACCTCAGCCTCTACCGCATTAAACCATTGTGAATCAGTAATTGAAAAAGTTAGTGCAGCTATTAATCCAGAAAAATAGATAGCTAAACTATCTTTAGTACTAAATATTTTAATTAATTCAATAATTATTAGATAAAGCAACATAATTGATAAAGCACTTGCAATAGGAGACACAAAATTAACACGAGCTCCTAAATCACTCATCAAAGGAATTTGAGAAAAGAAATTACTAATTAATAGATATAAAGGAGTGCCTGGTGGATGCGGAACACCCATAATTATAGATGTTGCTATGAATTCTCCACAGTCCCATAAAGACACTGTTGGGGCCATAGTTAGAAAATAAATAATAAAAGGAACAAAAAATGAAATTAGTGTAAAAATTATATTTATTCTTTTTAATTTATTTTTATCCAATTTTCACAAACTCCAACATATGTTTATACTTTCTTTTAAAAACAGTTTTAATTTTTTTATTACTACCCAAAAGTAATTTCGGATCTTTTATTATCATTTCAAAAGCTTGTTGTCTAGCTCTTCTAATAATTGGACCATCATTACTAAAATCTACAACTTTTGATTTTATAAAACCATGTTGTTTTGTTCCAAAAAAATCTCCTGGTCCACGCATCTTTAAATCTTCATCTGAAATAATAAAACCATCTAAAGTAGAGGTCATAATTTTTAATCGTTTATTTGCATTAGGTGATTTTTTTCTTTGTATGAAAAAACAATAACTTTGTTTATGACCCCTTCCGATTCTTCCCCTTAATTGATGTAATTGCGTCATACCAAAACGTTCTGAATTTTCAATCATAATTACTGTTGCATTTGGAATATTTATTCCAACTTCAATCACAGTTGTTGCTACTAAACAATTGATTTTCCCATTATTCATTTTTATCATTTGATTATCAATCTCATCTTTTTTCATTTTTCCGTTTATATAGCCAACTTCAAAATCTTTAAATATTTTTTTTAACTTTTCAAATCCTGATTTAGCTGCCTCCAAATCTAATATTTCTGATTCTTCAATAAGTGGATAAACAATAAAACATTGCCTTCCTTCTAGCATTTCCTTTTTCATAAATTCATACGTTGATTCTATTTCATCTGGTTGTATTAAACTTGTTTTAATTGGCAGTCTATTTTTAGGCAATTCATCAATAATCGATATATCCATATCTCCATGTATTGTTATTGAAAGAGTTCTTGGAATTGGTGTGGCGGTCATAGCCAAAACTTGTGGAGAATCACCTTTTTCTATTAATAATTTTCTATGCTCTACACCAAACCTATGTTGTTCATCTATAATAATTAGCCCTAAGTCATGAAAATTGACTGAATTTTGTATTAAAGAATGTGTTCCAATTATAAATTGAATTTCTCCTGTTTCTAATTCATTCAGAATTATTTTTTTTTCTTTTTGTGGTATATTAGACGTAATTAATCCACAAGTTATATTCACCTTTTCACAATATTCTTTTATACTCTCAAAATGCTGTTCAGCTAAAATTTCTGTTGGAGCCATTAAGGCCACTTGTTTTTCTTTTGCTATTACTATTGCAGCTGTTAGTACAGCTACAATTGTTTTTCCAGATCCAACATCACCTTGAATTAAACGATTCATTACTTGCTTAGATTTTAAATCAGACCTAATCTCGCGCAACACTCTAATTTGTGCATCTGTTAATGTAAAATTTAAATTTTCATATATTTTTTTTAAATGCTTTCCTCTTTTTTTATAACTAAGACCAAAATTATTTTTTTGATTATTTCTTTTTAATGCCATAAGAAGTTGTATAAAAAAGTGCTCATTAAATTTTAACCTATATAAAGCATCTTTAATATCTTTATTCTCTTTTGGAAAATGAATTTTATGTAAAGCTGTTTTAAGATCAAGTAACCTTTCTTGATTTAATATATGTGAAGGCAAGAAATCATCTATTATATATTTATCATTGGATATAATATTTTTAACTAATTTTCTAAAGCCCCTACTATCTAATCCTTTAGATTTCAAATCAGATGTTGAAGAGTATTGAGAAATTATTTGACCAGTATTTTGATTGTTTGATTGATTTAATATATCAAAATCAGGATGTGTAATTTTTAAACCATTATAAAATTCTATTTTACCATAAGCAGCAACCTCATCGTCAATATTAAACTTTTCTATTATCCAAGATAACCCATTAAACCATATACACTGTAAATCTCCAGTACCATCCGAAATTGTAACTTGAAATAACCGTCTTTTGCCTATCATCTTCATATTTTTACTAATTACTTTTCCAATTACAACTGCTTGCTCACCAATTTGTGTTTGATTAATTTTTTTGATATTTGTTCTATCTAAATATTTACGAGGGATATTGTTAACTAAATCATAAATCGTATCAATACCATAAGCTTTTAATTGCTTGGCTCTTTTAGGGCCCACACCCTTAAGATAGGTAATATCATCATATAATGGATTTGAATAATTCAAAGTAATAATAAAAAATTTATTTTATTAAAGAGTTCAGGTTTTCTTCTAATTTTTTAAGTTGTTGTTTATAATCTTCAAACTTATTTCTTTCGTGTTCAATGATTTTATTTGGCGCTCGATCAACAAAATTTTTATTATCTAATTTTTTAGAAACTGCGTTCAATCTACCCTGCATATCAGTAACTTGTTTTTCTAGCCTTTTTATTTCTTGGTTAATATCAATTAAATCTTTTAAAGGAATAAATATTTCTAGATTTTCAATTACAGCAGTAGCAGATTGAGAAGGTTTGCTAATATTTTGGCCCACTTCTAACTTTTCTATTTTTACCATTCTACTCATCAATTCAAAATTATCTTCAAGAATAGATGTAAATTTATTATCACCCCTTACAATCATATTTATAGATTTAGATGGAGCAATATTTAAGCTAGCTTTAATATTTCTGATAGAACTGATGGTGTTCATAATAAGATTTATATCTTTTTCAATATTAGTATTTATTTGATTAGAATTATAGGATACATTTTCACTATTAGCCAATAAAGAATGTTTTTTTTGATTTATAAAGCTCCATATTTCTTCTGTAATGTGTGGAGTAAATGGATGTAATAACTTTAATATATTTTTTAAAATGTGTAAAGATACACTTTCAGCAATTTTTTTATCTTCTATGTTATCACCATAAAAACGTGTTTTGACAAATTCAATATACCAATCGCAAAAAGAATTATAGACAAAATCATATATTGTTTTTATGACCTCATTTAATTTATAGTTTTTATAATGATCATCTATTT
>CAZYFB010000068.1:0-6571 GCA_964646655.1 uncultured bacterium | reverse complement strand
TTCCAAAAAAGTCTTTAAATGAAACAGACTCATATGTATCAGAAATAAAATTAAAGTCATCATCAAAATATTGATACGTAATACCTGAATGTTTCATGCCCATAGATAAATTAAATAGATAAGATAAATTATATTTTGAATTGAATGTTAGTTCCAATTGATGACCTATTTCATCAGAAAAATTAATGTTATGCTGAATTCTAGAGATTAAAACTGATGAAGATTCAAAAAATACAGTTGGAGGATTAGATGTTATAGGCATATAGTATAACATATTATAGTCTTTAAATTCATAATTTAAATTAACTCCAAAAATATTGCCTGATAAAGCTAAATATCTATAATAACCATCTTCTTTATCATTTTCTCTTAGAATTTTATTGTACCTATTAGTAATATTTTCATAGTATATATCAAAATCACCTAAAGTTTTACTATAAGATAAACTGTGTGCATTGCTTTCTACTTCCGTATTTAAATTTAAGACACTATCTTGTTCACTATCACCAATTGGGAACATTTCAAATGTTGTAATATAATCTGATAAATCTTGAGCTATTCTTGTATCTCCTTCAACTAAAAGAGAATAGATACCAGAGTGATAATAAGTGTTTTTTGATGAAGTAGAAACTGACAAATCACCAAATTTCGTATAAATATTTATTCCATAAGAATCTAAGTCGTGATCAAAAGTTAAATCGTTAATTCTTAAATTACCTTTTGATTTAGATCCAAAAAAACCTTTACCAGAGATAAAATTAAATTCTACAATTTCATTAGGAAAATATCTTAATTCAATTCCTTTAACCCTATTATCAAAATCAGTAGATTGATCTTGAAACATATTGACATCTAAACCATAATCATTAATGGTTTGAATGTGACCCCATTTTAACATTAAAAAGTCATTAAAATACTCTATAAAGTAACTGTTTGCTAAATTATTAGTCTTGGTTAAACTTTGACCATATATTGGAGGGTTACTATATTCTAATTGTGAATATAAATTTATATTTTCATAATTTAAATTTACATCAAGTAAATTTTCAAAATAGTAATAGGAGGTTGTATCTTGAGTTAAATCATTCACATTGGAGCCACTTCCATATTTTGATTCATAATTAAAACTTATACTTGGCTGAATAATTCCTAATAAAAAAACTATGTAAATCAATTTTCTACTTAACAATGGTCGAATCCTGATTAAATGATATTAAAACTTTTATCTCCTGCTCAAGAGCAACTTCATCGCCTAAATTATAACCAATATGTTTATTAGAGATAACGCTATTATTATCTGCCAGCACTACAAATGGCATTATTGAACCACCCATTTTCTTAAAAAGACTCATTCTTGGATCAACTAAAACTTCAAACTCATATTTTGATGATTTTACATATTTTTTGACTTTTGACATACTTCTTGGGCTATCCATATTAATACTTATTACTTTGAAATCATGATCTGTATATTTCTTATGAAATTCGTTTAAAAATTTCATTTCTTTTTTACACGGTTCACATGCCATATTCCAGAAATTAAAAATAACATACTTATCTTTTGATATATCAAGTAACTTTACTTTCTTTTTATTTATATCTTTGAGTGAAACATCTGGAATATATTCAATTGATTTAGATATTTCTTCTGAACAAAGAAATGAAAATATCATAAAAAAAATGAATCTATATATAAAATTGAGCATATTTATCCTTAAAAACTTAATTCGTTTATTGGTAAGTACATATCTAGTGCATCTCTAGTAAAAACTTTGACAGTAAGTTGCGTATAATTATCTAATGTTGAAACTGGCATGATAATTTTATAATCAATAGTTTGCTTTTTAGAATTAAGATTGATTTGTATATCTCCATTATCATTTAAAATACTAAACATTTGAGAAAATTTATTTTGACGCTCAACATCATAATCTCCAAATAAGATATTATCATATCTAGTATCCCATGAATCAATAATTATTTTTTGTATATCACCATCTTTATTTGTAAAAAATAAAACAGGAAACAATTCTTTACCATGATGATTTAGAATATTTGTAAAATTTTTATCAAATAAATAATCTTCATTCAAAAACTCAAAAATATGATTCTGAGTATTACTCTTTAGTAGATTGTAAGGCATTTTTTTAATATTTTTTTCAAATGTTCGTTTGTCAACATTAAAAGATATCAATACATCTAAATCAACATAACTTTGGTCAATTTTGTTTAAATCCATATTTAAATTACCTATATCTATTTGATATGGATCGTTGAAAAATATAGTAACTTTTTCTAATAAATTTTCCTGAAGTTCTGTTCTACTTAAAACTCCTTTTGGATGCTTTGAAAGATCAAAAGTCTGAGTTTTTAAACCTTCTTTTTGACCAATATCTAAATCTTTATACCTAATATCAAAACTATAATCTTTTTGAACAGCAAAATCTTCTAAAAGTGGAGCAAATAAATTATTATTTTTTCTAGAAATATCAATACTATCAAGCTTGACTTTGTTTATCACTTTTTTTTGATTATCTGAAAAATCATCATATGATTCATAATTTAAAACGGGATCAATAATATTTTTTAGTTTCCATAAAAAAGTGTCATAAATACAATCCAAATCTCTAATATCACAATTTAATGAATCACTCTTTATAAGAGACCAGTTATTCACATCATAAATTTTTATATTAACCTTTATATCAAAACCATCAATAGAAAAGTCACCATCAATTAGAAATTTTTGAACACTACTATCTAATGATGGAATTGTTCTTAAATCAGGATCAATTTTACCTGAATAATTAACCTGAACATTATCTCTATCTTTATATCTATTGATAATCATTTCGGGAAATACTGATGTTAACTTATCAAATTTTTCATTATTACTACTATTATTAAAAGTCATAACAATAAGATGTTTATCAATGATAATATCTTCTATCAATCTATCAAGTGATGTCTTATCAAGCATATTTAATAAATTATCAACTCTTTGTTCACACAATTCAATTATTTTATAATGATATCTTGTAAGCTTAAGATATTGATCTTTTAAAGACCTAGCTTGAATCAAGTGATAGTCATTTTTAATATTTTTACGATTTATTGGAATCTGTTTATAGTGCACATTGATAAATGGTGCACCTAAATTATATGATATGGATGTATTTTCTATTTTTAATCTATTTTCTAAACTATTTATTAATGATGAATACTCAATAATCATTTGTTTAGTATTTTTTTCTAAATTTAAAGTTTTATCATACAATAAAATTGAAGTTTCCTGAAAATAATCTATCTTATCAGATTTAGTGGAGTATTTTTTAGAAAGGTTTTCAAAATTTAAAATTGATTGAATATCTGAATGTAAAGTATCTACTAAAAATATATTTTCAGTAGACAATAATAATTGAAAAAATAATATAATGTTTAATAATCTAATCATAGTTTTTAAATAACCTTCGACACTTAAAGATACGATTTATAGAAATAATTTTAAATATAAAAAAGGCAATCACGATAGATTGCCTTTTTTAATTATATAATCAATTAACTAAATAACTATTTTACTAACATTATTTTTTGAGTTAATAAATTAGAATTTGTTGATAATGATACAAAATATATACCACTTGAGAAATTAGATGCATTCCATGAAATATTGTAAGTACCAGCATACTGGTAGGAATCAACAATACTTTCAACTAACCTGCCGTTAATATCGTATATAGAAAGCTTAATCACTCCCTCATCTGCTAATGTATATGATAAATTAGTAGATGGGTTAAATGGATTAGGATAAGCAGGGTTTAAAGCCATTTCTGTAGGCATATTAGATAACCCTAAATTTTCAATAACAGTAATATTATGGTTTTCCCAACCAGAAATATCACCATTAAGATCATTTAACATCCCATTTGAAGGCCTGTAAAGTTTAAATGTTGGTATGTCACCATATTCACAATAACCAAGAGTATAATTTGATAAATCATTACCCATTACAGGAATATCTATAATTTCACCATCGTATTTTCTAGCTCCAACTAAAATTTCATCATTGTATGCTAAAACCCAATCACCAACCATTGCATTTTCAATGTTTTCAACATAATAAAATGCTTGCCCTTTAGATTGATAATACTCAAAATTTTCAGGAGTTCTTGGTACAGATATATTACCTGATGATGTTCTTCCTAATACTTCAGATTCTTGATATGTAAAATCAAAAGATTCATCACTTATAAACCAGTAACCTGAATTTGGTGTAAAATATTGTAAACTACCAATCCACAATCCATTATAATTAAATGCAGATTGACCTTCACCTAAAATAGCTTTTAATGATGATTGAGCCTCATCGTTCATACCATCAAGAATAGGTGTAAAATCATTTAGCGGATAACCAATTAAATTATCACCAATCTCTAAAGAATATACTGTTTCAGGATTAATAGGTGTACCAGTAATAGATAATTGATCCTGATCACTCATAACAACCCAATATCCAGATTCTTGATTAATATCATCTAATGTTCCTGACCAGCCATCAACTTCATCATATATTGCAGCAGAAGAAGCACCAGCTACAGCTAAAATATTAGATGAAACATCAGAAAAAATACTTTCAACTGATATATCTTCAGGAAGAACATAAAAGCTTGATAAATTTGCATTATCATTAAATGTGATTGAAATAGATTCACAATCGTTCCAATCAATATTATCACAGGTTCCACAACCATCTTCTGATGCATCACCACCACATTCATCGTTACAATCATAATAATCTGCTGCACATTCACAATATGGATCATCAACTATACCGTCAGCATTCTCATCACTACAACATTGACCGTCCCCATCAATGTCATTTTGTGAGTCATTTGGACAAATATCAACATCACCACAAATACCATCTAAATCAATATCATTATCAGGATCGTATGGACATACATCAACATCTCCACATATACCATCATTATCTATATCATTTTCTGAGTCATATGGACAATCATCTACATCTCCACATATACCATCATTATCAGCATCATTATAAAAATCATTTGGACAATCATCAACATCACCACAAATATTATCGCCATCTATATCATTATCACCATCATATGGACAATCATCATCATCACCACAGATACCATCATTATCTGCGTCATTTTCTGAATCATATGGACATTCATCTACATCTGCACATATTCCATCACCATCAAAATCATCATCAGGATCATTTGGGCATGGGTCAACATCACCACACTGACCATCATCATCAGCGTCATTATATGGATCATATGGACAATCATCTACATCACCACAAATTCCATCGGCATCTATATCATTATCAGCATCATATGGACATTCGTCTTGATCAGCACATATACCATCGCCATCAGCATCATTTTCAGGATCATATGGACATGTATCATCTTCATCTGGACAATCCTCAGGATTGTCTAAAGTACAATCACAAATTCCATCGCCATCTATATCATCTTCAGCATCGTATGGACACTCATCTTCATTACCACAAACTCCATCTCCATCAATATCATTATAAAAATCGTTTGGGCAATCGTCAACATCACCACATATACCATCACCATCTATATCATTATTATTATCATATGGACAATCATCAACGTCACCACAAATATTATCGCCATCAATATCATTTTCTGGATCGTATGGACACTCATCTACATCACCACATATACCATCACCATCAGCATCATTTTCTGGATCATATTCACATTGATCCAGATCACCACATATACCATCGCCATCAGCATCGTTATAAAAATCATACGGACATTCATCAACATCTCCACAAATACCATCCCCATCAATATCATTATAGAAATCATTTGGACATTCATCTACATCACCACAAATATCATCACCATCTATATCATTATCAGAGTCATATGGACAATCATCAACATCACCACAAATACCATCATTATCTGCATCATTTTCTGGATCATATGGACAATCATCTACATCACCACAAATACCATCATTATCAATATCATTCTGTGAATCATAAGGACATTCATCAACATCTCCACAAATTCCATCATTATCTATATCATTATAAAAATCATATGGACAAAAATCTTCATCACCACATATATCATCTCCATCAATATCATTTTCTGGATCTTCAGTACACACATCTGTACAATCTAAATACCACTCTTCAGGTAAGACAGGATAACTATTACCTTCAGATTCTTCTAAGCAATATAATGTTTCTGTACCTGGATTACCGAGTTCGTCACCATCTGTATCGACACAATATTCTTCTGGTGCTGGATTATCACAGTCACAACCTAAATCTGAAAAACCTTCGTCATTACCAGTTTCCCCTCCTACACAATCACCACAATAATCAATAAAAGCATGCCCACCTAAATCTTCATTACAATCGTATCTAACAGAAATTTCTTGAATCAACTGAACTCCATTAGGTGTCCATGGAAAATCTACAGCAGGAAAATCATACCCATTGTCTCCTAGAACCTGTGCATCATAAAATGCATTTTCTGAT
>CAZYFB010000067.1:0-6584 GCA_964646655.1 uncultured bacterium | reverse complement strand
GTTACCCATAATTTTAAACTATCTATAATTTCTTGATTTTGCTTATTATGTTCCTCACCAATTACTTCACTGATACTTTTATTAATTTTTATATCTACTTCTTTTAAGCTAAAATCACCTTGATTTTTTTCTAAAAATTTGTTTTGATATTCATGAGTTTGAGAAAACCATATTAAGGCCTGTATTCTATTGAGAATACTAGGATGAGTTGAATACATTTGCGAAAAATTATTCTTGAAATCCTTTAAATCATTTAATTGTTTTAAAAAAAAATCATAATCAAATTGAATATATTTATCAGGTAAACCAGTAATACTTTTGAATAAAGATTGTAGTGAAAATTTAAGATTACCACAAGCTATTAACCCTACTCTATCTGCACTTATTTCAGCCGCTTTGCTTAATGATAATTTGTTTATATAGCCAGTCTCATTTATACTCTTGCCAGGATCAGGATATAAATAATGTTTATACAAAAAATGTGCTAATTCATGTCCAACTACTGAAGATAATTCTTCAGAAGACATTAATTCAATCAAACGAGAATTAATAACAATATCAACATGACTTGTAGAAGGAGAAACTCTGCAAAATGCATTATTTTCTGACGATGCTGTTAAATAAAAGTTAATTTTATCATCTTTCTTTATATTAATATTTTTAAGCGCTCTATCTATTGATAGATTGATAGAAGGAAATAGTTCATTAGAAATTTTTACATAATTAGAAATTAATGCTATTCTTCCATGGTCAGTTATTTTTTCATTAGAAAAATTTTTTTGAATTAAGTCTAAGTTAATTCCATACTCAGATGGATCGTCTTTAGAATATTTAACTAGATCAATAGACTCACTATTTACGTGCATTTATATTTTTTTCTCAAATCAATTATTTTATCACACATTTCTTTAGCGCGTTTACTTGTTGCTTTATCAGGTAAAGCTAATCTTTGAGACCATTCTTCATATTGATCTGCTAGTTTAGAACAAATTTCTTCATTGGACATTGAATTATCAATGCCAAATATACTTTCATCTGCACTTTGATTGGTAGAAATATTTTCAACTTTAGTTAGTCTTGATTGCCTTAGTTCTTTATAAGTATTAGGATCTAAATTTAAAAGCTTAACAACATCATCAATAATAGACATTTCCTCAGCTGAAGCATCAGAATCACTAGTCATTACATCAAGCATTAGTTCTAGAGCATCGTATTTTTGTTGTTTTGAAGCCTTATCATTTAACTCTTTTGTGATTTCAATCTGACTAATACTATTTTTTTCAGCATACGAAGTTGCATCTTGTAAATATTTTCCAAATTGAGATTTTTCAGCTAAAATTTTTTCTTCATTACCAAAATTATCTGTTTCAACTTTAATACCAATCCAATTTTTTACTTCATTAATTTCATCTTGATCTATATTAGAGTCTATTGATGCAACTTTTAATGCTAATTGTATTGATAGTTCAATTATTCTTGGTCTATTTTCGATTGATTCTTTGTAACCAATTTCATCAAAATTATATGTTAATTGACATTGATGAACATTGAGAATGCTTTCTCTGTTTTCTAATGAACCATATTGAAATTTTGCGAGAGTATCAGTTACATAAGTAATAAACCCTAGTGTTCTTTTTCCTTTATAAGGATGATTTAAAACATCTTTTGGAATAACAAATAAAGTAGCCCAGTCTGTAAAATGATATCCATTGTCTAATCCATTTACTTCAAAATTTTGTGTTTTAAATAAACTGGTACCAGGCTCAGACCAACTATCAAAAGAGGCAAGAATAGGCCAACTTTCTTCATACATTTTTTTTCCATTGGTTTGATCAAAAATGTATGTGCATATAAGTCCTTGATTAGGTGGTGTAGTTCCCAATCTTGCAACAAATCCTTTAATTTCAACTTTAAAAACTGACAGTTTTCTTCCTTCAAATTCAACTTCATCTTCAACTACTCTTGTTTGAAGATCACCTATTTTATCAATTTCTTGTTGCGCTTTTTTAACTGCTTGGTTTTGTTGGTTACTTCTAATAACTCTATAAATAATGTAACCACCAATTATTAATAACCAAATAAATCCACTTTCATCCATAAATCACCTAATCAATTGTAAAATTTTTCATTTCTTTTTGTGCTGCATCTACTTCTTCAGAAGTTTTTGATTTAATTTGAATTTCATGTTTTTTTCCTGATGCAATATGCTCAAAAGTACAATGCATTATTTGACTTTTGTCATAAGAAAAAGTTATTTGAACTTCATCATCTTTTTTTCCATTTTTTATTTCAACTTGTTCTTGAGCAATAATATGAACAAATTCTTTATTTTCAGTTGGACCATCACTTTGGGTTACGGTTGCAGGGAACCCATCTTGATCACCTATTAATGAATATTGATTAGTTTTCGCTACAGGTAATTTTGATCCTTTTTCAATTATAATACTATTATATTGAAAATAAGTTTGACGTTCTTGGTCAAAAGTTTGAGCGATGGTTCCAAAATAATGATTAGCAACATCACTCAAATCTATTTTTGACATTGCATCTTTTTGAGCCTCATTTAAATCTGACTTATCTGCTATAGTACCAGCATACAAAGCCGCACCAGAAGCAACAGCCTCATCAACATTAACACCTTTTGTTGGCTCTTTACCCATAACTTCCTTGATAGCGCTAATCACGCAAGGCATTCTTGTGCTGCCTCCTACTAATAAAATTTGAGAAATATCATTTTTTTGAAGTTTTGCTTTTTTAACACAACTATCCATTTTTAATTTCATTGCTTCTATTAAACTAGATGAAAGGTCATCAAATTGATTTCTAGTAATTTCTATTTTTTTACTTGGTCCATTTGGCCCATCAATAACTATTGCATGACTCTCACGAGTAGAAAGAATTTTTTTTAATTCCTCTGCTTGTAAAAGATACTCTACATCATCAATGCTTAGCTCTGCACCTAGTTGATTCTTATACTCCTCACTCATAAATTTGAGTATTAATCTATCAAAATCTTTTCCTCCTAAGTTTGGATTACCTTCAGAATGTATAACATCTACTTTTTTTCCATTTACTTCAGCAATTGTTACATCAAACGTACCTCCGCCTAAATCTACAACCATAACTTTACCTGATATCGATACACCAGGTAAATTTGCATAATGAAAAATTGCTGCTGTAGGTTCATTTATTAACTCAATAGTATCACTTTCATAACCTGATAACTCTGCCATTTTTGCAGCATCAATTGTAGCCTGCCTTGCATCATTAGCAAACATTGCAGGTACTGTGATAACTGCTTTATCAATTTTTTCTCCAAAATCTTTTAATTTTTTAAGTATGATTGATGATAATTGAGCTGGTGTAAATTCATCCTCTAATTTTTCAGAAAATTTCTTATCAATCCATTCACCTTTACCAAGTGAGTAAACAACTTCATCTCTCATGTGTCTTTTTATTTCAGTAACCACTCTGTTAGGTTCAGCTTTTATTGCACTTAAAGCTTCACTTCCTACTTTAGTTTCATTACTTGACGAAAAATAAACTGCAGAGGCAGTAATTCTATTATTTTTAAGATCTGGTAATATTTCTGGATTACCAATTGAATCTAACACAGCAATAGCTGAAAAAGTTGTTCCTAAATCAATACCAACAATTTTATTACTCATTAATTTTCTCCAATTTATAAACAATAACTTCTGCATCAGAAATTATTTTAATTTCATTATTATTTAATTGTAATTTATATCCATCCTTGATTACAGAATGAATAAAATTAATTTTTGAATTATCAGAAGTATTAATTGTTTCTACCGCTTTACATCCGTCTATCTCAGTTATAGGTCTGTCTATTTCTGGTGTATATTTTTCCACTCCTTGAGCTGAAAGTAAAAGTTCTAGTTTATCTTTAGAAGCTTCTAAAAATCTAGATAAGTCTGAATTTTTTATTTCATCTCTTTCTAAATTTCTATCAATATATTTTATATTTTCAATCAATCCCAACATGAATGATTTTGATTTAGCAAAATCATAACCCTCTTTATATCTTTTTATTTCAGTAGATCTTTCTTCTGCAAGAGACCTGAATGAAACTACTTGCTCCGATAGTTTTGTAATATCAGTATTTAATTGAGATATAATTTTGTTTAATTCACTAATTAATACTTTATTTTGCTTAATTATTTCTTTTTGATACTCTTCGTTAGTTTTTGAAACATTATCTAATTTATTTACGGCTTCTTCAGGAAACGTGATAAGTTTTTCAGGCTCAAATTCCCTCCATCTTTTAAAATAAATCAAGTATGTTGAAATACAAAATAGGATTACAACTATTATTAATAATATGATTATAATGATATCCGTAATCATTAAGAAATATTGCACTTAAAAATACTTCTAATCAATTTAATACTGATTAATTTACTAAATAAATTGTTAATTTTCTTTAAATCTAGAGAATACTCGTCTAAATTATTATGACTAAAATTGTTAATTTTTATTAATTTTGGCCCCATATCAATTTTTTTTATTAGATTCATTCTAATTTCCTTTCATCTTGTTACCAATCTGCAAGTATAATCTTGCAGACTGGTACAGTTGTTTATTTAGAAACAATTAGTGTATGTAAAATCACCTATAATTTGTGTAGTACAAGTCACTCCGTTACTAAAATTTTCATAATAAAAATTTCCAATTTGTTGTCCTGTTGAATTTAAGCCCCAAGCAAATGCACTTGTCATGCTTGATAAGTATAAAGCTCCAGAGATTGTTAATATTTTAAGTACGTTTTTCATAATTGTCCTTTCGTTAATGATTCTAATTTAAGGATTTATGAAAAATAAATAATAGGGAAAAATAGCAAAAAATTCTCTAGTTAAGAAATATTACCAATTTTTGATTTGAGTTTCATTATAGATTCTTCAGCGCTCTTTATTGCTTTTTTAATTTCATTTTTTTCAGCTTGTGTGAGAACACCATCTTCTATACCGTCAACAACACTGTTTGTTAAAGATCCTATTTCTTTCATCACCTGGCCTACATAATAATTGATCTCTTGAGTCGTAGTATTTTGCGTATCTGTGAAATAACTATCAATCATTGCTTCATGTGCTTTTAACATAGATGGTACTTTTCCTTTTTTTATATTGGCTATATCTATTGCTACAGAGTATTTGTGATGAATATCATAGGACCCTCCTTCAGCACATTTATAAAAATGTTTTTTATTTTTTTTTACGCCAGCATATTTTTCTGTAGATTCAATAACTTCATTATCATTAAGATCTTTCAAAGATGCTTTAATACCATCTTGCAGTGAGTATAAACTTTTCTTCATTTATCCAAAAAAACTTTTCATAGAACCAAGAGCACTGGGATTTTTATTTATATTAGCATACATTATTGAAAGAACAGTTACAAAATATAATATAGGAGCAATAATTCTTACATATTTTTGACTAGCTAAAAGATTTTCATTACTGTTTTGAGAAACATTCAAATAAACAATACTTAATATTGTGGGGATAGATGCAAAAAAATAAGAAGATAAAATTATTTGATCTAAAGCTGTCAGATAAGGTAATTTAGGAATATTTTCATCAACTATAAAATTATATGCTATTAAAGTTAACAAACATACAATTGAAACTGTTAACCTAGATTCTATTTGATCTACTCTCAGCCAAAAAACAGACCAGCAAACTGCAAGTATTAGCATTATTGGAGCTAATACTTTATAAATATAATAAGATGAGTTCCTATCAATGTTAAAAGATGCTTTAATACCATCATATAGATACGATTCATAATCCAAATGATCAAATGGCTCAATTTGCGCATATTCACCAGGAATATTCCATTCATATATTTTAGCTCTAACATTTCCATCTAGTGGTAAATTTAAATTATGATCAAAATCAAAAGACATTTGACTGATAGATTGTTTTACATCGGCATAAATAAAATCAAGTTTGTGTGAATCAAAAGGAAAGGCTCTAAAGTCTAATTGAGAAGGTTTAGTAAAAGTTGCAATACCATTTTCCTTTACTTGTAAGTATAACTCTTCGTAATTTTCACCATAAATATTATAATTAAATCTAAAGACTATTTCTTTATTTTCTAAATCATTTTTTACAAGGTTTATAAATTCTATTTCTGGATGCCAAAGAAACAAGTTTTCATTATAAAACTCTTCTTTAGTTAATTCACACCACCATCCGCTAATAAACGTATCTTCACTAAAACTTTCACCATACGTATTTTTTGATTCCTCAATTAGATCTTTGATAATACCAACTTGTGATTCAAATTCTGATCTAATTAAATTTATTAATCGATTATCAAGCCACCAATATTCTAAATCATAATTAACTGTATATTCTATGTTTTTTACATCTATATTTTTTAATGAATTAATTCTAAAAATTGGGACGACATCTGTTACTTGCTCAAAGAAACTTTTTTCGATTGTAAAAGTTTTACTCTTATCATTTAAATTATTTATAATTGAAAACTCAATTTTATCGTTATTATATATTATATCATCTATTTCAGAATCAGAAAGAGAGCTAACTTCAATATTATTT
>CAZYFB010000066.1:0-6607 GCA_964646655.1 uncultured bacterium | reverse complement strand
TCTAATTTGTTGTCGAGGTGGCAGGATTTGAACCTGCGACCCCCTGCTCCCAAAGCAGGTGCGCTAACCGGACTACGCTACACCTCGAACAAATTCTCGGGCCTTAAATTAGTTTGATTAGGGTATTTAAAGCAAATTAAATTTAATTAAGTTCCTTGTTTTATATACTATCTATATATTTTAAATTCTAACTATGAAAGTTTTAAATAGATATATCCTTAAAGAATTTATTAGATCCTTCTTGATTTCAATTTCTATTATATATACAATTTTATTAATACAATTGATGATAAAATTATTAGATAAATTTTTAGGTAAAGGTTTTGACTTTATTTTTTTATTAAATCTTCTATTTTATAATACTGCATGGATTATTGCAATGGCAATTCCAATGGCAGTTTTAGTAGCATCTATTTTAACATATGGTAAATTATCATCTGATAATGAAGTTGTTGGCTTTAAGTCAACTGGAATCAGTATTTCAGATATAATTAAACCCTCATTATTAATATCAATTGCTATTGCAATTATCACAATCTATTTTAGCTGTAATATTTTACCTGCAATGAACTATCAAGCTAGACAGCTAAATCACGAACTTTCAAAAAAGAGACCAGATGTAGAATTTGATGAGAATATTTACTCTGATTTAATTCCTAATCATATTGTCAAGTTTAAAACCAGAGATAAAGAAAATAAATCTAAATTTTATGATATTATCATTCATCAAGTATTTAATAATAGATTAAATAGAAGTGTTATTGCTGATTCTGTTATTCTTAGTAGTAATGATGAAAGTATTATGTTTAATCTTTTTGATGGCGCTATACATGAAAGAATTTCCATCAACGAAGAATACAGACAGATAAATTTTAAAAATTATAAACTTAGTGTTCCAATAGATAAAAGTAACAATAGAAAAATAAAATATGTTAGAGGAGATAGAGAATTAACTCTAAGAATGTTAAATCACAATATTGATTCATTGACTAATAAAATATCATATTTAAAAAATAAAATTAATAAGCGATTAGATTTATTTAATATTGACACAACTAATATTGATTTTAATAATTTATTAAGTGTTTTAGAAAATGAAAATATTGATTCATTAAATAAAATATCTGATAAGGATCAAAAAAAAATATATAATGTAAAAGCAAAAGCTAATAAAACAATAATTTCTGGCTATATGAAAAATATTGATAGAAGTATAAATAAAATTAATAGAAATACTGTAGAAATTCATAAAAAATTTGCCATACCAATTGCTAGTATTATTTTTTTATTAATAGGTGCACCATTAGGCATAAAAATGCAAAGAGGCAACATGGCAGTAAGTATGTCAATCAGCCTAATGTTTTTTATACTTTATTATATTTTAATTGTTGGAGGTGAACAATTAGCAGATAAAAATATGTTTAATCCAATACTTTCAATGTGGGTACCAAATTTAATAGTTTTAGGGTTTGGGCTTTTAATATTAAGGTTAAAAAAATAATGTATGAGCTAATTAAAAATAAACAAAATTGCAAAGAACATTCAAAAGAAGATATTGAATCAATTGTAAATTCATTCACAAATGGTAGTGTTCCTGATTATCAAATTTCTGCATGGCTAATGGCAGTTTATTTGAATGGTATGACTAACCTGGAAGCCGCATACTATACACAATGCTTAACAAACTCAGGTAAAAAAATCAAATTCACTAAACTTAATGGACCAATTGTTGACAAACACTCAACAGGTGGTGTTGGAGATAAAGTTTCCTTAATTCTCGGTCCAATTTTAGCAGCTTGTAATTGTTATGTTCCCATGATTGTTGGAAGAGGCTTAGGTCATACTGGAGGCACACTTGATAAACTAGAGTCAATAAAAGATTATAATGGTTTTTTAAGTGTTGATAAATTTAAAAATATTGTAAAAGAAATAGGCGTTTCAATTATTGGTCAAACTAATGAAATTTGTCCCGCAGATAAAAAAATCTACGCCTTAAGAGATTTAACAGCAACAATTGAATCTAATCCATTGATATGTGGAAGTATTTTAAGTAAAAAAATAGCTGAAGGTATTAATCATTTAGTTATGGATATCAAAATTGGCAATGGCGCATTTATGAAAAATATTAATGAAGCAAAAATATTAGGAGAATATTTAAAAGATATTGGTCTAAAATCTAACCTAAAGGTCAAATATTCAATAACAGATATGAATCAACCTTTAGGTAATTATTCAGGTTTATTATGTGAAGTAATCGAATCTTTGAATACTTTGAAAGGAGAGGGTCCGGAAGATCTAAAAAAAGTAACTTATCATTTAGCTGAAAAGTGTCTTTCTTTAGTTGGTATAAAAAATCCTACCAAAAAAATAAAAGAAGTAATTAATAATGGGTCGGCATATGAAAAATTTGAAAAAATGATATTTGCACATGGTGGTAAAATGAAATCTATATATTTAAATCCAAAATCAAGAAAAATAATTAAATCTAATGTTGAAGGTTACTTAAGTATAAAAGATACAAAACGTATTGGAATGGCCATAATAGAAGTTGGGGGTGGAAGAAAAAAAATCGAAGATACTGTGGACCCACAAGCTGGAATTAGATTTTTTAAAAAACACGGGGAATTAATAAAAAAAAATGAACCTATTTTTGAAGTTTTTGGTTCTGATCAGAATAAACTTTTAATTGCAAGTAAATTTATTAATGAATCTATACAAATAAAAAATCAATTGCCAAGTCACTATAAATTAATATATTAAGTATGCGTTCAAAGCTCATCATCTCAGCTAATGGCCCTGATAGAAAAGGGATTGTTTCAGAAATTTCTTCTATTATTAATATAAATGATGGAAATATTGAAACAAGTAAAATGATTAGATTAGAAACTGAATTTGCACTTTTAGTATTAATTGATATTAATAATAATAAAATTGAAATATTAAGAGATAAGCTTAACCAAATTAAGTCTTTATCATTTAATTTTATTGAAACCGAATCAGATACAAATAATCAGTTTATAAATAAATATCATTTATATATTAATGGAGCAGATAATGAAGGTATTGTGCATTCGTTTTCAAAATTTTTATCAGAAACAGATATAAATATTGATGAAATTAGTACCAAAATTAAAAATGCTCCAATGTCTGCAACACCTTTATTTATGATGGATGTGATTATTGGCTCAAAATCCAAAATAGATATTAAAAACGTTAGCAAAAATTTGAATGAGATAGCTGGTAAATTAGGTGTAGATGTTTCTATAAAATCAGCTTAGTTGCATTCTATAGGTTCAAAATCTTCTAAAAAAAGCTCATTATAACTTTGTCTACAAAACTTATTTGCAATACATATTTCTGAATTTTTATCGTTACATATTTTTATCTTTGAGACGCCGTTAGGAATATATTCCCATGCATCATTTGATGGGTCAAGATCATACTTGTTACCTAATAAATAATAATCACCAATTTCATAAATTTGTTTCATTGTCTTTGCAAAAATTGGTAATGCTGTTGATGAGCCATATGAATTTTTACCTAATCTAACTCTCTTATCATCCATTCCAATCCAAACTCCCATAGAAATTTCTGGTGTAAAACCAACAAACCAAGCATCAGTTTGTTTATTAGTTGTACCAGTTTTTCCAGCGCAAGGAATAGTAATTGCTGATGAGTTTATCTCTTTTTGGTTATATCTACTAAATTTGCCATTCTTATCAAAATCCCTATAAGTAAATCCAAAATCATACTTTGTTCTCAAAGCACTTCCTGTTCCTCTTCCATAAATATAATCACCTTCATTATATTTGCCATTTTCATCTGTATCATCAAATTTAAATTTATACTCATCAACTATATCTCTCATCATATCTAATAAAATATATGAAGATGCTTCTGATTCAACGACTTCAGGTTGAGGTAAGAAACTCTTAATTAATTTTCCATCTTTATCCATAATTTTATTAATAATCATAGGTTTTAAATATGTACCAGAATTTGCAATAGCAGAATATGCTGAAGTTATTTCTATTGGTTTAACTTCTGATGAACCTAAAGTAATTGATGGAACTGGATTAATTGGTGTTGTTAATTTAAATTTATATGCCGTCTTCTGTATTGATAAAGGATTTATTTCTAAATCTTGCATTATTCTTACAGAAATTAAATTTACAGAACCATATAAACCTTGTCTTAATGTGTATATTCCTCCAACTTCATTATTCCAATTTTCAGGTACCCAATATCCTACTTTATCTTTTATGGAGACGTTTTGATTGATTAAAGTAGTAGAAGGTGAATACCCTAAATTTAAAGCAGATAAATAAACAAACGGTTTAAATGTTGATCCTGGTTGTCGTGAAGATAAGGTAGCCCTATTAAAATAATCATGATATTCATCTTCTTGTCTACCTCCTACCATACCAAGCACAGAACCAGTTTTAATGTCAAAAATTACTGCTGCACCTTGAACCAAAAGTTTACTTCGTAAATCATTTGGTATTATTTCATTATTTTTTAAAATATTTTTCACATTTGAAAAACATGCTTTTCGTAAACTATCTCTCATAGAATTTCGTTGTTTTTTAAGGATTGAAAGCTTACTTGCAGTTCCTTGCTCTACTAACTGAACATCGATTTGATTATCAAATTCTTGAGATAGGGAATATATTTGTCTATTAAGGTTCATATAAAGTGAATCATTAAAAATATTAACTTTATCTGCTTCTACGCATGAACAAATATTCTTTAATCTATCATTATAAATATCTTCTTTTTCAAGTATAGTATTATTGAAATTTTTCTGTAAACCATTTTTATCAGATGATAAAACTTCATTAAATGCATTTTCTAATACATTTTGTATTCTACTATCAATTGTTGTGTGAATTATTAATCCACCATTTTTATAATTAGTATTATTTAATTTTTTTAACTCTTTTTCTACATGTTGAACATAATATGGTGTATATTTTCTTTTATCAAGAGAGGGCTCCAATGGAAGTTCTTGAATTTTAGCAACCTCTAATTCATTTTCATTGATAAATCCTTCATTAAACATATTATTAAGTACTAAATTTCTATATTTTGTAGCATTTATTGGATGTCTAAAAGGTACTCTATTATTTGGTGCAGGTAAAATACCAATGAGCAAACTACTTTCATGCAATTCTAATTTACTTACATCTTTCCCAAAAATCATTTTTGATGCTTTTTGAATACCCCACATAGGTCTAGATTTTATATTACCAAAATAAACTGAGTTTAAATACATTTCTAAAATTTCTCTTTTGGTATATACCTGCTCAATCTTAATAGCTAAAAAAATTTCTTTAATTTTTCTATTTATTGTTTTTTCATGTCCAATATCTTGAAAATTAGTATCATAAAGGTTTCGTGCAAGCTGCATTGTAACTGTACTACCACCTTGAGATCTAGCATTTGTTAAGATATTAATTGCTAAAGATCTCACAATAGAACGAATGTGAATACCATAGTGATTAAAAAAGTTTCTATCTTCACTTGCTATCAATGCATTGATTAAATGTTCAGGTATGTTACTGATATCTATTACTTCTCTATTTGAGTCAAAATCATAGAATTCATAAATAACTTTATTATCAGATGAAATAATTTTTGATAACTGTTTAGGTTTGTAATCTTTTAATAAATCAACAGATGGCAATCCATAAAACATGCTATTGGGATTAATAGTATTATTATCAATTGAACGACTAATTTGAAAAAATTTTAATAAAAGGATAAAAAATATTAATAAAAAGAATAATGAGGAATAATAAAAAAGTTTAAAGTATCTATTATTTTTTATTGTCATCATTAGGTTGAATCATGCTGTACGGATCTAATATTTTTTTTAATTCATTTTCGCTTAAAATATTATCTTCTAAGCAAACTTCTCTGACTGTTTTATCTAATTTGTATGCTTTTTTAGCAATGCTAGCCGCTTTATCATATCCAATAATAGGTGCTAATGATGTACACATTGCTAAACTATCTTCAATATAACCATTACATTTTTTTTCGTTTGCACTAAGATCATCAATTAGCTTTTCTCTAAACATTTTCATGCCATTTGAAAGTATGTTTATAGAATCTAAAACATTTGATCCAATTAATGGTAGCATTAGGTTTAACTCAAAAACTCCTCCCATACCTCCAAGTGTTATTGCACTATCATAACCAATAACCTGAGAAGATACTTGGATTAATGATTCGCAAACAACAGGATTAACTTTTCCAGGCATAATAGAAGAGCCGGGTTGTATAGCTGGTAAAACAAGTTCCCCTAGTCCTGATCTTGGACCTGAACCAAGCCATCTTATATCATTTGCAATTTTATAAAGTGATACAGAGAGCGCTTTTAATGTACCTGAAAAATGCACAATACTGTCTTGTGTTGCCTGTGATTCAAAATGATTATCTGATTCAGAAAAAGCTAATCCTGTTGAAACAGATAATTCATTTGCAACTAATTTACCAAAATTTTTGTGTGTATTTATACCAGTACCAACTGCAGTCCCACCTTGAGCTAATTTTAATAAAAAAGGTAAATCATTTTCTATTCTAATAATTGAATTTTCAATCA
>CAZYFB010000065.1:0-6610 GCA_964646655.1 uncultured bacterium | reverse complement strand
AACATAACAATAAAATCATTTGGATTCCCAATTTATATTGTTCTAAAATAGAAAATATAGATAAATTTAAAGAATATTTAATACTTAGATGGAACGCTAGTTTATGATCATATATAAAAATAAGAGATTTCAAAAATTTATTACTCATCAAGAAATCATTAATCGTGTTGATGAATTAGCTAATGAGTTAAATCAATATTATAAAGATAAAAATTTAGTGCTGATTTGTGTGTTAAATGGATCATTGATGGTTTTTAATGAGTTAGTCAATAGACTAACAATTAATTATGAGATCGATTACATTGAGCTATCATCTTATAAAGGTGGAACTTCAACTAAAGGAAAAATTGATATTATTAGACAAATAGAATTAGATTTATCAGGTAAAAATATTTTAGTGGTAGAGGATATTGTTGATACTGGAAATACGCTTAATTTCATTTATAATTTAATTAGTGATAAAAGAGTTGAAAATATTAAAGTTTTCTCATTACTGTTTAAATCTGTAAAATATAAATTTGATATAAAAATTGATTGGTATGGATTTGAAATTAAGGATATATTTACAATTGGATATGGCATGGATTATGATTATAAGTTTAGGGGACTTAAAGATATTTATGGTATAAAATAAAAAAAATAAAATAAAACGTGCAAAACGTGTATTTTATACATAAATTTATATATCATATTTAAGAGAATTATGAAAAAGAATAAAAATAAAAAGATTAAATTTAAATTAGGAAATAATCTAACAATATGGATTGCGATAGTAATTGCATCGTTTTACTTAGTTCAATTATTGCCAAATTCCCTAACTACAAACGAAGTTAACTATAATCAATATCGTTCATATTTACTTAATAATGAAATTCATCATATACAGTATGGGCAGGATGATAAAATAGTTTTTTGGTTGAAAGGTGATGAATCGGGTTTAAATAAATTTTGGACTGGCTTAGATAAGTCTGAAAAAGAAGATTGGGTAAAATATAATGTTAGTAACATTGAGATTAAACCAAAAGAAGGTTTAGGTTTACTGGATGTTATATTTAATTTAGCTCCTTGGGTAATAATAATTTTATTTTGGTTTTTTATGATGCGAAGAATGCAAGGTGGTGGTGGCCAAGGCGGAATATTTAATTTTGTTAAAAGTAGAGCAAAAATGATTAGTCCTGAAAAATCCAAAACTTCATTTGATGATGTTGCTGGTTGTGAGGAAGCTAAGGTTGAATTACGTGAAATTGTACAATTTTTAAAGCATCCTAAAAAGTATCTAACAATTGGTGCTAAAATTCCTAGAGGCGCATTGTTATTAGGCTCACCTGGAACTGGAAAAACATTATTAGCCAGAGCAGTATCAGGAGAAGCTCAGGTACCTTTTTTTACAATTAGTGGAGCTGAATTTGTTGAGATGTTTGTAGGGGTTGGTGCAAGTAGAGTTAGAGATTTGTTTGAGCAAGCCAAAAAGTTTGCGCCAAGTATAATTTTTGTCGATGAAATTGATGCGGTTGGAAGGCATAGAGGATCTGGAATGGGTGGAGGACATGATGAAAGAGAGCAAACATTGAATCAAATTCTTGTTGAAATGGATGGCTTTGATAATAGAGATCATGTAATATTACTAGCAGCTACAAATAGGCCTGATGTTCTTGACAAAGCATTACTTAGACCGGGTCGTTTTGATAGACAGATAGTTGTTGATTCTCCTACGCTTGAAGGAAGGGAGGCTATATTAAAAATTCATACTCGAAAAATACCAATGGACAAAAATGTTAAATTAATTGATATAGCAAGAGGGTGTCCTGGTCTAGTTGGTGCTGATTTAGAAAATTTAGTTAATGAGGCAGCGTTATTATCTGCTAGGAAAAATAAAAAAACTGTTTCAATGTTAGAATTTGAAGAAGCTAAAGATAAAGTAATGATGGGCGTTGAAAGAAAGAGTATGATTTTAACAGACCATGAAAAGAAAATAACTGCTTATCATGAAGCTGGACATGCACTTGTTGCGCACTATACAAAACATGCTGATCCAGTACATAAAGTAACTATTATTCCAAGAGGTATGGCTTTAGGTATAACAGCTCAACTTCCTGAACATGATATGCACAATTACTCTAAATCTTATTTAATGGCAAAAATTGATGTTTTAATGGGCGGTAGATCTGCTGAGAAATTAATTTTCAATGATACAAGTTCTGGAGCTAGTAATGATATTGAGGTGGCTACAAACATAGCTAGAAGTATGGTTTGTGAATGGGGTATGAGTGACAAGATTGGTCCTATTAAATTTGGTCAAAAAGATTCGGAAGTATTTCTTGGAAGAGAGACTCCTGGTTCCAAAAATTATGGTAATGATATAAGTAAAACTATTGATCAAGAAA
Organism: uncultured bacterium; assembly: GCA_964646655.1. Taxonomy (GTDB): domain Bacteria; phylum Fidelibacterota; class Marinisomatia; order SCGC-AAA003-L08; family D37C17; genus TMED6. Next base: position 4,226 of record CAZYFB010000065.1, on the reverse strand, counting down.
TCAAAGATTTTGTATTTAATGCAGAATCTAATGCAGATAATCTTTTAAAAGATAGAGAAAAAGAATTACATAATTTAGCACAAGCGCTTCTTGATTATGAAACAATAGATTCAAATCAATTGCCAAAGGTTTTAAATGGTGAAAAATTAGTTGATGAAAATAAAAATAGTTTTGAAACTGATGAAAAACCAAAAAAACGTAAACGTAGAACCGTATCTACAAAAAACTGACAATAATTTCCAAAAAATAATATGTACTTTAAAGATTTTTGCTTAGAAAAATCCAAGACTTTACTTATGGGTATATTGAATGTAACCCCTGATTCTTTTTATGATGGAAATTTATATTTTAATCAGAATTTAGAGCATATTTTTGATGAGTTAGAAAAGTGTGATATAATTGATATTGGAGCTGAGTCATCAAGACCCGGTGCACTATCTATTACAATTGATGATGAAATAGATAGAATAAAACAAGTATTGAATCATATTAAAGAATCTAAGAAATATATTTCTATAGATACCCATAAACCTGAAGTTGCTTCGTTTTGTTTGAATAATGGCTTTAATATGATAAATGATATAAGTGGTGGTAGAAATATTCAAATGTTTGAAGTTGCATCAAATTACAATGTTCCAATTATTCTTATGCATATGCAAGGAAGTCCTAAGAATATGCAAAATAATCCTAGTTATTCTGATGTAATTGATGAATTAAAATTTTTTTTTAATGAAAGAATAAACACAGCACTTAAATATGGAGTTAATATTAAAAATATAATTATTGATCCAGGTATCGGTTTTGGGAAAACTATAGATCAAAATGACTCTATAATAAATAATCTTGATGAATTTAAATTTTTAAATGTTCCAATACTAATTGGTTTATCTAGAAAGTCTTTTTTAACATATAATAAAAATAAACCTAAAGATAGATTAGAATCATCACTTGCAGTAACAGCTTTAGCTATAAACAATGGTGCTGATATAATTAGAGTTCATGATATAAATAAATCAATTGAAATTATAACAATTATTGATAGAATATTAAATAAATAATATGGAATTTTTACTTTTTAAAGAAAAATATGACGATTTAAAAAATAGATACGATCAGATATGTAAATATTTAGACAATTCAAAAATTGAGAAGAAAATAAATCTTTTTAAAGACAAAACGCTTGTAGAGGGCTTTTGGGATAATAAATCTTATGCATCTGATATTTTGAAGCAGATTTCAAAAATGGAGTCTGATTTAGATTTTTATAACACTGTTTCAACAAAGTATGAAGATATATGTCTTTGTTATGAATTATCTCAAATGAATCAAAGCGTTGAAAAGGAGTCAGTAGAAATTTTAGAAGATTTTTCAAAAATTTTAGATCAATTAGAAGTTAAAGAAACATTAAATAAAAAAGACGACTTTAGACATGCTATTATTCAAATACATCCAGGAGCTGGAGGAACTGAATCACAAGATTGGGCTAGTATGCTATATAGAATGTATTCAAAGTGGATATCTGATAATGATTATTCTGCAAAATTAGTTGAACATCAACCAGGTGATGAAACTGGTATTAAAGATGTTGTTATAGAGGTTAAAGGTAATTATGCTTATGGTTTTTTAAAATCTGAGATGGGTGTTCATAGACTTGTAAGAATATCACCTTTTGATAGTAATTCAAGAAGACATACTTCCTTTGCATCAGTTTTTGTTTATCCAATCTTAGATAACGATATTGATATAACAATTAATGATAACGAAATAAGAATTGATACTTACAGGGCAAGTGGAGCTGGTGGTCAACATGTAAACAAAACAGATTCTGCAGTACGAATAACTCATCTTGAAACAGGTATAACCGTACAATGTCAAAATCAACGAAGTCAACTTAAAAATAAAAATACTGCTTTAAAAATTTTAAAGAGTAAATTATATAAACTTAAATTAGATGAAATGAATGATGATCTAAACCAAAAAAATAGTAATAAAAAAGATATTTCTTGGGGCAGTCAAATTCGTTCATATATATTTCACCCATATAATCTAGTTAAAGATCATAGAACAAAGTATGAAACGAGCAATATAAATAGTGTAATGGATGGTAAATTAGATGATTTTATGAAGCATTATTTATTAAACAAAATTGGAGATTAAATTGGATAAAAATGAACATAAAAGTTTAAACCAGATAATTGACTTTAGAGTTGAGAAAATAAAGCAGTTAATATCAGATGGTATTAATCCATATCCTTATAAATTTAATAAAAATTATGATATTGATTTTGTTGTAAAATCTGAAAAAGATTTAGAAAATAAAGAATTTTCTGTTGCAGGAAGGATTATTTCATTAAGAAGTATGGGAAAAGCTTGCTTTATGAATATTCAAGATGAAAAAGATAAAATTCAATTATATATAAAAAATGAAATTGTAGGCTTAGATAATTATGATAAGATTGTTAAAAGGTTGGATATAGGTGATATCATTGGCATTTCAGGCACATTATTTAGAACAAGGACAGATCAATTATCTATTAATGTTACATCAATTGATCTACTTTCAAAAAGTATAAGACCACTTCCAAATATGAAAGAGAAAGATGGTCATATGTATTTTTCTTTTGATGATAAAGAAAATAGATATAGATACAGACATCTTGATTTAATTGTAAATCCAAATAATAAAACTATTTTTAGAAATCGTTCTAAAATAATTTATAAAATTAGACAAATATTAAACGAAAAAGATTTTATGGAGGTTGAAACCCCAGTTCTTCAAAATCTTCATGGTGGTGCATCTGCAAAGCCATTTAAAACTCATTATAATGCATTAGACCAGGATTTTTATTTAAGAATTGCCGAAGAGCTATATTTAAAAAGGCTTCTTGTAGGTGGGTTTGAAAAAATTTATGAAATTGGAAAGAATTTTAGAAACGAAGGTATAGATAGAACCCATAACCCTGAATTTACAATGCTTGAATTATATCAAGCTTATTCTGATGTTAGTGATATGATGGATTTATGCGAAAACTTAATTAAAGATATTTGCACAGATCTTAAAATTGAATCAGTTTATTTTATGGATCAAAAAATAAATTTGAATAATGACTTTATAAAGATTTCAATGAAAGATTTATTTAAAAATGAATTTGATTGTGATATTCTATCATTAAATGCAAAAGATTTATATGAACTTTGTATAAAATATAAAGTTGATGTTGATAAAAAAATGACATATGGCCAACTCTTTGATAAATTATTTTCTGCTGCTATAGAGCCAAATTTAATTCAGCCAACTTTCGTTTATGATTACCCTAAAGCAATTTCTCCATTAGCTAAAGTTCATAGAGATGATAATAGATTAGCTGAGAGATTTGAGCTGTTTATTGCTGGTATGGAGTTTGCTAACGCTTTTTCAGAGCTTAATGACCCTATTGATCAAAAAGAAAGATTTGAAGAACAGCTAAAAGATTTAAAGTCTGGAGATGAAGAGGCTCATCAAATGGATATAGATTTTATCGAATCTATGGAAGTAGGCATGCCTCCAACTGGAGGAATAGGTATTGGAATTGATAGGCTGGTTATGCTTTTATTGGAGTCTAATTCAATTAAAGATATCATTTTATTCCCATCTCTTCGTAATAAGTAATGAAATCCTACCACTTTATTTTTAATGGATTTAAAAAATTTAAATCAAAAAGTGGTTTTTTAGCTTTTAATTTTTATTTATCTGTATTTTTAATTGCATTTAGCTTAATGGCAATAATATTAACAGATTCATTTACCAGTGGATATAAAAATGAAATACTTACTAGTGTCAAATCTTTAAACCCAGATTATAAAATCACTCCAAATATATCAAATTATATATCTCAGGATGATTATACTACTATTAAAGAAAGTATTAATAACACAAAATTATATTTAGTACCATTTATTGAAACTGCTGGTGTAATTATAAATAAAATCACTAAAGATGATATTACTTATAGCCAAAGAGAAGAAGTTTATATTAACGGGCTCGATTTTAACATAGCACCTAAAAATTTACCTTTAAGAAATTTTTTGAAAAATAATAATTCAGAAATTTTAGAAAATGAAATTATTATTGGAAAATATCTTTCTGATAGACTAGGTAAATATATAAATGATCAAATTACTATTCTATTTTACAATTCTTCACAAATGTCCTTTTTTGCAAAAAATTATATAATTAGTAATATTTA
>CAZYFB010000064.1:0-6627 GCA_964646655.1 uncultured bacterium | reverse complement strand
TTCTGTAGCTTTTGATGATATTGAAACAATCAAAGGAAAAAAAAACAGACTATTGGGTGGTTCAGCAATTTATTTTTCTATTGCTTCATCTCTGTATACAAAAACTCATTTAATTGGTATCATTGGTAACGATTTTAATCAAAAATATGTTGATATGTTACATGATAAATCAATATCGACAGACTATCTGATTAAAGAAAATGGTAAAACATTTAGTTGGGGAGGTAAGTATAGTCATAATTTTGACCAAAGAGACACATTATTTACCGATTTAGGTGTTTTTGAAAAATTTAGCCCAAAGATTGATAAATCGAAATTTGATAAACCCATCTTATTTTTAGCAAATATACAGCCGCAACTCCAAATGCAGGTTATTAATCAGCTTGATGATGCCTCATTAATTGTAATGGATACTATGAATTTATGGATAGATAATTGCTTAAATGAATTGAAAGCTGTTATTAAAAAAGTTAATATTTTACTTATTAACGAAGAAGAGATTGTTGATTTAACTGGAATAGATAATTTATATAAGGCAGGTCTTTCTATATTAAATGATGGACCGCAATACGTTATTATTAAGAAAGGAAGCAAAGGATCATTAATAGTTTCAAAAGAAGATAATATTGTAATACCTGCAGTTCCCAATATAGATGTTTTTGATCCTACAGGAGCAGGCGACTCTTTTGCAGGTGGATTTTTAGGATATTTATCTAAAAATGATAAAATTGATTTAATTGGAGCGGTTATTCATGGCACAGCTATTGCCTCTTATACGGTATCAGGCTTTGGAATTGAAGCTATTGAAAAAATCAAATTTAATAATATTAAAAATCGTGTTAAATTATTACAAGAATTAATTAAGGAAAATTAAAATGAGAATATTTTTATATTTATTTGCAATTTTATTAGTTTCATGTTCAACTACATCTGTTGAATATAGAACTGCTACAACATCATTAAGAAATGATAGAGATTATAATAAAGCAGAAGAGTTTGCTGTTAAAGCTCTTGAAGTAGACCCTAATGATGCATTGCCTGCGTATTTTTTATCAATGGAAGTATACGGTAGTTCATCCTCACCAAAAAAAGATTATAAAAAAGCAGCATTTTATTTTTCTAAAGCTTTAGAAATAGATGCTCTAGATGAAGAAAATCAAAAACTAGAATCTTCAAAAATTGTTCCAACATCTGATGGTGGGCAAAAAGAGTTAAAAACAATTAAGTCAGCTATAGAATATTATTCTTATAATTTATGGGCAGAATCTTTTAATGAGGGCATTTCTTTAATAGGTACTGGTGATAATGATAAAGCTATGGAGTTATTTTTAGTTGCTGCTGATTTTATGCCAATGGAGCCAAAAAGTTATAATGCATTAGCTACTCTTTATTATGAATCATCCGATTACGTAAATGCATTAAATATGGCAGATAAAGCATTGAGCATTGATTCATCATTTTCTACACTATGGTCAATTAAAGGATCAATTGCAAATGATAAAAATGACCAAATTTTAGCTGAAGAAATGTTCAGAAAAGCTTACGATGTTGCTCTTAAAAATAAAGAATCTGCTGAAAATTTATCTGGTCATATGAGTAGACTTTTTGACATTCTTTTTAAAAATGATAAAAAGTCTGAAGCCTTATTATTAAGTGAAAGATTAATAGAAAGTGATCCAGAAAATATTGATTTATATAGAAATGCAGGTGCAGTTTATCAAAATATTTTAAATGATAGTTTTTTAGCAGCAAGCGATGGTTTAATGAATATGAATTCCCTAAATGAAATGGAACTAGAAAACTTGAAAATACAGTTTGAAGATTGTATTAATATGGCTCAAAAAGCAAGAGAGAACTTTTTAATGTGTTCCGAGTTAGAATTAGATGAGATGGAATCAGAAATTTATTATGAAGAGTCAAAGAAATTAAAAAATAGAATTAAAGAAATTAAGCGTATTATTAAAAATATTAATAAAAAATTGGATGAATCATAGTAGTTTTTTTCTTTTATTTAAAAATTTTGTTATAACCATTCCAATATCTTGATTTGTTTTTATTAAGTGATAATCTATTTTATTGATTAAACATTCTGTTTTATAGAAGTTAATTAAATTTTTAACTTCCTCTTTATAAGAATTTGAAATTAGCCATGGTTCTGTTTCTATTTTTTCATTATCCTCAAGGTCCTCAAAAATTATCTGCTCATTAAAATCAAGAGTTAGTTCTTTTGGATCAAGCAAATGAAATACTAACACTTCATTTTTATTATATTTAAAATGTTTAAGACTATTAATAATTTTTTTAGGCTCATCTAACAAGTCTGAAATTAAAATTATTAAACCTCTCTTTTTAATTTTTTCAGCGCCAACATGTAACACTTGAGAAATATTAGTATCTTCGCCAATCTTTGTATTTTCAACAATTGATAATAATGAACTCAAATGTGATTTGCTATTTTTAGGATAAATTGAATATTTTATTTCAGTATCAAATACAGAAAGACCTGTCGCATCTTTTTGCTGCATCATTAAATAGCCAAAAGTTGCTGTAATTAATTTTGCATATTCAAATTTAGTAATACCACTAGATGTATAAGCCATAGATTTACTTGAATCTAAAAAAATATGTGCTGACATATTAGTTTCTTCTTCAAATCTTTTAACATAATATTTATCAGTTTTACCCCATAATTTCCAATCTATATTTCTAGTTTCATCACCAACCCCGTAGGCTTTATGCTCTGAAAACTCTATTGAAAAACCATGATAAGGACTTTTGTGCAAACCTGACATGTAGCCTTCAACTATCATTTTTGCTTTTAGGTATAAACTGTCTAATTGATTTATTACTTCAGGATTTAAAATTGTACTTTTCAATTTATTTTTTTTAATAAATAATCAAGTATATCATCAGATTTTAAGCCTTCAGCTTCAGCGTTAAAATTTGGGATTATTCTATGTCTTAATACAGGTTTAGCAATATATTTTACATCTTCAATTTCCGGTGTAGTTCTTCCATTTATTAATGCATTTGCTTTAGATGCTAAAACTAAAACCGCGCTAGCTCGTGGACCAGCACCCCAATTTAACCATTTTTTTATTGATGTATCAGTTTCTTTATCTATTCTAGTTGAACGAACTAATTTTACAGCAAAATCTACGACGTTATCAGCTACAGGCATATTTATAACAATATTTTGAAATTTTAATAGCATATCAACATTTATAATAGATTTAATATTAGTATTCATGATATCATTCATTTTTTTAACTATTTCTTTTTCTTCATCAATTGATGGATAATCAATAATCAAATTAAACATAAATCTATCTAATTGAGCTTCAGGAAGAGGATAGGTTCCTTCTTGTTCAATGGGATTTTGTGTGGCAAAAACAAAAAATGGATTTTTAAGCTTATATGTTTCATTTCCTATTGTAACATTTTTTTCCTGCATAGCTTGAAGAAGTGCAGATTGAGTTTTAGGAGGTGTTCTATTTATTTCATCAGCTAGTATGATATTACTAAAAATTGGCCCTTTATAAAATTTAAATTCTCTTTTTCCTGATGTTTTATTTTCTTGAATGATTTCAGTTCCGGTAATATCAGAGGGCATTAAATCAGGTGTAAATTGTATTCGATTAAAATTTAAATCAAAAGCTTTTGCTATACTATTTATTAACAGAGTTTTTGCAAGTCCTGGCACACCTTCTAAAATAATATGACCATTACATAGTAAAGCTATAAATATCTGATCAATAATTTTATTTTGTCCAACAATTACTTTAGAAAGCTCAGTATTAAAATCTTGTTTTAAAGCACTTAAATTTTCAACATCTTTAATGTTATCCATAATTTCCTTAAACTTATCTAGGTTTTATTGCACCAATTGTGATAAAATCGAAAGATTAATTTACAAATAATAATCATATATGAAATATACTATAAAAGGAATGCAAATTGAAGAATTAGAAAAACTAATTATCGATAATGGTTTTTCAAAATTTAGAGCATCTCAGATATATAATTGGTTATATAAAAATTGTGTTGATAAAATTGATATGATGGAAAATTTATCAGTTGATTTAAAGTTATTTTTAAAAGAAAACTCAATTATTAATACATTAGAACTTTCTAAAAAAGTAGAATTTAATAATACAACAAAATTTTTGTTCAGGACTAAAGATAATCAATTTATTGAAACAGTTAGTATGATTGAAAATAATAAACATACTATTTGTTTATCTTCACAAGTAGGATGCAGTGTAGACTGTGACTTTTGTGCTACAGGAAAAATGGGATTTAAAAGTAGTTTAAGCACTGGAGAAATTTTAGATCAGTTAATTTATATAAAAAAAAATATTTCTCAACCAATTACTAATATTGTTTTTATGGGAATGGGTGAACCATTTTTAAATTATAAAAATGTAATTAAATCTGCTGATATTATGAATGATTCTCTAGGATTAAATTTTGGTTCAAATAGAATTACTATATCGACAGCAGGAATTCTTCCAAAAATAAATCAATTTATTAATGATAAAATAAAATATAATCTTGCAATTTCTTTAAACGCTTCAAACGATAAAGTAAGAAATGCAATAATGCCAATAAATAAAAAATGGCCAATAGCAGATTTAATTAATGTTTCTAAATCTTTTAATAAAAACAAAAGAAATAGAATGACCTTTGAATACGTTTTAATTGATTCTATAAATGATTCTGTAAATGATGCTTTGCAACTTTGTGATTTACTAAAAAACACCTACTGCAAATTAAATATTATCCCATTTAATTACATAGGAAATCAATATAAAAGACCTTCCTCAAATAGAATTGAACAATTTATAAATACAATTCATAAAAATCATAAAGGATTTACCATTTTAGTAAGGTGGAGTAAGGGAACAGATATTAATGCAGGATGTGGACAACTGTCTACGGGAGAAATTTAATGTTAGATGTTATCTCTAAATATATTAAATCAAAAATTTCTAATAAAATTGAAATTGCCATAGTCACTGGTTCTGGATTATCCAGTCTTAAAAATATATTAACTAATTCAATTATAATAAAATATTCAGATATACCTAATTATTTTAATACTACAGTTGAAGGTCATGATGGAACTTTTTATTTTGGCCAATATAATGGAAAAAATATTTTAATAGCTGTTGGGAGATTTCATTTTTATGAAGGATTATCTATTGATCAAGTGGGATATCCAATACAGTTATTTAAAAAGCTTGGTGCAACAAAAGTAATACTAACTAACTCAGCAGGATGTTTACAAAGTAATTGGACGCTTGGTGATATAATGGTAGTAAATGGTCATTATGATTTTACTTTTAGAGATTCATCTCAAAACCCAGAACTTGTAAATGGACCAAATTATTATTGTGAAAGTTTAATTAAAAAAGTTTTAAAAATTAAACCTGATTTAAGAATTGGAAATTACGGCTGGGTCTTGGGACCAATGTATGAAACTAGAGCAGAAATAGATAATATGAAAAAAAATGGAGTTCACTCAGTTGGCATGTCTACAGTCCCTGAAATTTTAATGGCCAAAAAACTTAAATTAGATATTTTAGTACTATCCTTAATGTCTAATTATGCAATTGGATTAAGTAATGATGATTTAAGCCATCAGGTTGTGCTAGATAATTCAATTAAATACAACAAAAATTTTAAATTGTTATTATTATCAATTTTGTCAGAAATTTAAATACCTTATTAGGAGAAAAAAATGAATAGACATTTATCTTTAAGAAGCGGCAATCCAGCTTTAACAAAAAATACTTTTAAAAATTTAGAGTTTTCAAATTCAAATAAAATGACACTAGAAGGCACTGTCAATAAAACTATAATTGGATTATTATTACTGTTTTTTAGTGCTAGTTATTCATATTCAAATGCAAATACTAGTTTTGTTTGGATGGGATTTATTATTGGGTTTGTGTTAGCTATGATTACCATTTTCAAAAAAGAATGGGCTCCTTATACAGTCCCTTTATATGCAATTTTTGAAGGATTAGCACTTGGAGGAATATCATATGTATATGCTAGTATGTATACAGGTATAGTTCAGCAAGCGATATTTTTAACATTTGGAATATTTGGATCGTTATTATTTGCATATAAAACAAGAATAATTAAACCCACAGAAAATTTTAAGTTGGGCATATTTGCAGCAACAGGAGGCATTTTTTTAGTTTACTTAGTTAGTTTTATTATGAGTTTTTTTGGTTCGGGATTATCTATAATGAATCCACAAAATAGCAGTTTAATTAGTATTGGATTTAGTTTGTTTGTAGTTATTATTGCATCGCTTAATTTAGTACTAGATTTTGATTTTATAGAAGAGGCAAGTGAAGTGGGGGCACCAAAGTATATGGAGTGGTATGGTGTATTTGGTTTGCTAGTTACCCTTATCTGGCTTTACTTAGAAATTTTACGATTATTGGCAAAATTAAATTCTAGAAGAAATTAACCCTAAAGTAATACTTTAAATAAAATCTTGTTTTAATTAATATTTTGTTGTTAAATTATACTCCGGGTAGAGGAAATTGTTCCTTTCCCGGTTTTTTTTAATAACTAAAAGGAGAAAAACAATGAAGAACATGGCAACTG
>CAZYFB010000063.1:0-6647 GCA_964646655.1 uncultured bacterium | reverse complement strand
GTGCGGAGAGTATGAGATTTGAACTCATGCATGCCTGTTAAGACATGACGGATTAGCAATCCGCTGCATTACCACTCTGCCAACTCTCCTTTTGCGGAGGGGACAGGATTCGAACCTGCAACCCCAGTGGGGCGACGGTTTTCAAGACCGCTTGACAGCCATTGTCCACCCCTCCAAACAAATTATATTATAAAACTAAGCTTAAGGTTTAGAAACCTTTAACTGTTGCTGATTTTTTGTAAAGCTGAAATACTAAATGCCACCCTAAAGCAACCATAATTAGCAGCCATACTTCACCACTAATTCCAAACATACCTTCCCATGTAACATGGTGTTGGTTAATCATTGTCCAAATAAGTGGAACAGACATATAAGTGTTATGTTTTGATCTTAATCCAGCAAGAGCTACATCATCACCATTAGGAGCATTTCCCTCTTTAATAGCAGTAATGATTTTTTGTTGTGCAGGCCATATTCTAAACCAAACATTAAATGCCATCATAGTACCAAACATTGTACCAATATGTATATTGTATGCACGATACTCAAAGCTACCACAACATGTCATTAAGTAAATCATACCTGCTACAAAACCATAACTTACAATGGTAGATACTCTAACATTTTTAATTATACTACTTTTGTAGAAATAATCATAAATGAATACTGCAACAAATGATAGTAAAATCATGCTATGTGACCAAGGTGTAACATCACCTTCTGAAAACATAATATTACCATCTGTTTCACCCATTGACATATTACCGTGCCAATATACTACATATAACAATAGTACACCTGTAAACCAAGTCCAAGCTGCACCCCATCTAAACCAAAATAATGCTCTTGGCATTAGTTCAGGAACAACTTTTTTCTTAGAATCTGCATCCAAAGTTGCAGCAAAGTGACCATTGATAAAATTAAAAAAGTATAACAATCCTATCCATGTTATACCAGCAATTACATGCAGCCATTTAAAGACTGGATGTAAAATTCCTGACATTATTTCTGAAAAAGGCATATTTCTCTCTCCCTATTTAACTTTATTATAATTTATCAGCATTTTTTGAAAGGTAGCTAGCTACACTTTCTGGATTATCCTGCATTGCATCATCACCTTTTTGCCATCCAGCAGGACAAACATCGCCGAATTCTTGATGATGAGCTAAAACATCTACCATTCTTAACATATCATCAATATTTCTTCCTAGAGGCTCATCATTTCTTAGTTCATGTCTTACAACACCATCTTCATCTATTAGAAAAGATCCTCTTAAGGTTATATCTCCATCAACAGTTGTTTCTCTTTGGTCATCATCAGTAATAACTGTTGCATCTGCAGCACCCATTAATACATCATAGTCTCTTGCAATTGATTTAGTAATATCAGCAATCAGTGGATATTTTATATTACCAATTCCACCTTTATTAACTTCAGTATTTTTCCATGCTAAATGTGACCATTTTGAATCTATAGAACATCCAAGAACTTGAACGTTTCGCTTTTCAAATTCACCTAATCGGCTATCGAAAGCAATAATTTCAGTTGGTCAAACAAAAGTGAAGTCAATTGGGTAGAAGAATAACACTACCTTCTTTCCTTTAAAGTCAGCAAGACTAATTTCTTTTATTGTATTGTCTCCCATTACTGCTTCTGCTGTAAAATCTGGTGCAGGTTTAGTTACTAACATATTTTTTCTCCTGTAATTTCTTTATTATAGATTTTTAATAAAATTATTAATTTCTTCATAATTTGGTTCAACTCCTGGATTTGGTTCAGCTTGCCATGCATATTTTATTAAACCATCTTTAATAATAAAAACTGCACGATTAGCACAAGTGTATCCCTCTATACCACCTAAACCAGAAAATAATACTCCGTAAGCATTTATAGTCGATCTATCAATATCTGACAATAAATCGAAATCTAAATTATATTTTTTAGAAAAACCACCATTTGCCCATGGTGAATCAACACTGATACCTAATATAGTTGCTCCTGAATTGTTAAATGCACCCATATTATCTTGAAGTGCACACATCTCTGTATCACAAACACCAGTAAATGCTCCTGGATAAAATGCTAGTACAACTGTTTTATCAGAAAAATCAGATAATTTAACATCATCTTTATTAGTATTTTTTAGTATAAAATCTGGGGCTTTATCATTCACGCTTAACATATTAAAATCCTTTTTATTGGTTAACACAATGCTGAATTTAAATGATTATGTATTTAAAAGAAAAGTTTTATCTGAAGCTTAAGATAAGATTTTTAATGGTTTCGTAATTTTCACCACAAGTAGAATCTGGATCTGGATTATTGTAAGTTAAATTAATCCTAGCAAGTTCCTCTCCATTTCTACCTACAATTACAAAGTCTCTTATAGTTGCATTCCATTGGTTCCACACTTCACCATCACCATCACCATCTTCATCAATATCTTGAGTCCATGGTAATATAATTGGTCCATCACAATTATTACATTCAAAATATGGATCACATATCATACAAACATAACTATCTTCAATGTATTGGTATCCATTGATGCCAATCATTTTAACATCATCAATTCCTTCAGCAATAAGCTCATTATATAAATCATCTAAAATACCGAACCGGTTTTTGCACATACTTCAGCCAGCTTTACCAAAGTAATAACCTGTAATCATACCTTGATATATTGGGGGACCTACAAGCTGTCCATAGGTGTCTGCATTTACATTAATGTCTTCATAAAGAAATTCAGAAACATAAACAATTTGATCATTTAAAATAACATTAATCATTGCTACAATATCTAAAATATTTATTCCACCATCTTGAGTTATATCACCAGCAAGTAGTTGGTCATCATCTAAATCAATATTTCCTAAAACATATTGGCTCAGCTGAACTACATCTAATATATTTACTACAAAATCACCATTGATATCTCCACCATCAAAAGGAGGAATATAAATTTGTTCACCTGCTACAGCTGCGCTACCAGCAGGTCCATTATCTGCATCAGACCAGTTTGACCCGCCATCATTTGTAGTACTATAAACAAAACTATCTTCTTCAGAATATATCCATGTAGCATTTGTACCTTCCATAGGTAATACTGATAACCAATAGTACCTAGATGGTTGCGTTCTAAGACATTCATCTAGTATTAAAAAAGAGTACCAAGAACCTTCACTATTATTTACATTGAGATTTACTATATTGGTTGATATAACAGCTCCTGGTTTACCATTATCATCTTCATTTATTTGAACCTCAACGCTTTGAGAGTCAAACATATTTTCTGGTTGAAAAGATAGATAAATATATAATCTTTCTAATATATACTCATTTGAAAGATAAAAACGATCAGCTGCCCCAATAGAGCCATTACCAATATCTTCAATAGAATATCCACCCAGTTCAGGATTTGGATCACCATCACCTGTTGAAAAAAGTGTTGATCTATCTTGAGAGATTGATAATGATAGAAATAATGTTATTATTAATAATTTTATCGTCATGTTATAATTTATAATAGAATTCATAATAATTTCAATCTAATCTAAAAATTAATTTATTTCAATGCTATGGGGTATCATAAAATATATTTTCTCATCATAAAGTAGTGGTATAATATCTGATCTATTTAATTCTTTTTGAAGGTTTTCAGGTAACAAATCAAAAATTAACTTATATTTTAGGTTTGCATTTTTACTATCTCTAGATAACGATGATGGAATATCAGTTTTTGGATATTCAATTATATCAACATCTTTTCCTTGAAGTCCTGACATAGACTTGGCAATTTCAATTGATTTATGGATACCACCAATTTCATCAACGAGACCATTTTTAGATGCGGTTTTACCGCTCCAAATACGACCAAGAGCAAGCTGTTCTAATTGCTCTGCTGTTAGGTTTTTTCTTCCTTCTAAAACTCGATCTTTAAATGTTTGATAGAAGTACTTTGTACTTTCAAACATTTTTTCATTTTCTTGTTCCGAGAATTCTCTGGATTGAGTTAAAAAGTCTGAAAATTCACCTCGTTTAATAACTTCTTTATTAATACCAATATTTTTATAGAGCTCACTAAAGTTTAATCCAAGAGAAATGACACCTATAGAACCTGTAACTGTTGAAGGTTGAGCTACAATAGTATCAGCTTGACAGGCTATATAGTAGCCTCCAGAGGCTGCTGCACCAGACATAGAGGCAACAAAAGGTTTGCTATTTAGTGAGTCTGAAGTAGTTTTGTAAATTTCCCTCCACATTTGATCTGAAGCAAGAGCAGAACCACCGCCACTATCAATTCTTAAAACTATAGCATCAATTGATTTGTCATTCCTAGCACTTTTGATTGCATTCATTATGGTTTTATCACCCATAGTCGTAGAACCCTGTGGACCAGTATTACTTATTCCTGAAACAATTCCACCAACAGCATAAATCACTGCAATTTTAGGATTATTTTTTTCTGCCCATGAATAATCATAAGTTTTTTCGTTATGAAAATTTTTAAATCTTAATTTTTGACTTTTTTTAATCAATGAATCTTTAGCATAAGCATTAAATTCATCAGGATAAAAAACACCATCAATAAGACCACGCTCCATCGCTATTTCTGATGCCCAGTATGGTCCCTCATCTATTACTTGCTTTGTATATTCTAAATCAGGTGTACCATCATCATTTGTCCAATTTCTTCCATTTGCAATATCGGTTATAAAAATATTATATAAATCATCTAGAAACACTGTATAGTTTTCTCTCATTTCATCTGACATCTGAGTGTTTAAAAATGGGTCTCCTGCGGTCTTATAGGATTTACCATCTTTATTCTCAATTCTCCATACATGCGGTTTAATACTTAAAGAATCTAGCAATCCTCTATAAAATGTAATCTCCATCTTTAAACCTTTTAAATCTACTCCAGTTAATGGATTTACATAGATTTCATCAGCAACTGAAGCTAAATGATAATCAATATTACTAATAGTTTTTTCGCTATATAAAACAATATATTTTCCAGCATCTTTAAAACTTTGTAGAGCATCTCTTATTTCTTGTCTTTTGGAAAAACTTGCACCGATTTTTTTAAGGTTGATAATCATTCCATCAATTTTTGGATTTTTTGTTAATTTATCAATATTATCAATCCATGTTCTAAGTTGAGTTCCAGGCTTTCGAGAATTTAATAGATTACTTATACTAAACTTATCAGTAGGCTTTTCTTCAATAAACGTATCATTTAAGACTATACTTACATATCGATTTTTATCATCTTCAAATATAAAGAAATCTGACTGTTTATGTGAATTAATTGCAACACCATACATTTGGGTTCCATCTTCAGATTTCGAGAAAATTTGTTTCATATTATCAGCATTTAACCCAAGATTTACTTTTAGGTTATGTTGATTTAATTTTTCAAAATCAAATATTGGCATACCATCATCTTCAAATTGATTTGTAGATAAAACAGCTGATAATTCAAGTCCTTTTAGAGGGGTTGTTTTTAAAAATAGAGAGGTATTTAAAGATTCTAAATCTTTATCATATTTATGATCAAAACCAAAGGTTAAAAGCTGACATCCAAAAGGTCTAATACCTAAACTTAAATCAAAATTTTCATAATCATTATTTACTGCAGCTGCTTTAAGTCCAAAGGAAATAAAATTAAATGGCCTATATAATAATCCTGCATCAACAACATTTAATTTATTTTTATACACAACACCTGCATATAAGTTTTTATAAATCTTTTCTGAAAAACCGACTCTAAAATAATTTTTACTATTATTATTTTCATATCCAATACCAAAACCTTTGGTTTTATAGCTGAGTGAGAAATTTCTTTGATCAGAGTCCTCATTTTGTATTGCATAAAAATCAAATTGTTTCCCATGATCAATTGCTAGACCTGCTGGATTAAATAAAAGTGCATCATTATTATCAGATTCACTGATTGAAAGCCCTGTACCATAATATGATAAAGCAATTGAGCAAGCACTAAAAATCAAAAAGAAAATTTTAATTAATTTCATAACATCCTTTGTATTAAATTTGAGTGTAATCTACAACCCTTTAAACTTGAAAAAAAAAGCAAAATGGCAAAAAATATTCTAATTGTAGGATCAGGTAGGCAAGGCATTTCTGTTGCTTATGACATCCTTAAAAATTCAAATCATAACGTTATCATTTCTGATATTAACCAGGAGTGTTTAGATAAGGCAATGTCTAAAATAACTAGTATTGTTGACTCAACTAATCTATGTAGTGAATTAGCAGATGTTCAAGATTCACAGTCGATGTTGAAACTTTTAGAAAATATAGATGTAATAGTAAGTGCTGTGCCTTATGAATTTAATTTAGCTTTAACAGAACTAGCGATAAAATCTAAAACATCTATGGTTGATCTTGGAGGTCATACTAATATTGTTAGGGCTCAATTATCAAAAAATGAGGAAGCAATTTCAGCGGGGGTAACGATTGTTCCAGATTGTGGTATGGGTCCTGGAATGAATATTACCATGGCAGTTTTAGCCACAGAAATTTTAGATAAAACTGATGAAATATATATTTGTGATGGAGGACTTCCTAAAGATCCTAATCCACCATGGAACTATTCTTTATTTTTTAACATTGAAGGTTTAAC
>CAZYFB010000062.1:0-6750 GCA_964646655.1 uncultured bacterium | reverse complement strand
ATGGAGACTATATAATTAATGTTCAAGATATAGTTTTAACTGTTAACTTAGTAATAAGTGGAGAGTATAATAGTGCTGCTGATTTAAATTCCGATAGTGTTATAAATGTACTTGATATAGTACAAATCATTAATATTATTTTAAACTAATCATCCTGGTTTGGGAGCAGTGTCTCAATTTCAAACCCAATCAGACAACAAATTAGAAAGCCTCTTTTGTAGAGGTTTTTTTTATTTTACTATATTATAAACAAAACTTTGCGTATACTCTCAGGCTTTAACATAAAATAAAAAAGGAAATATATAACATGAGTGAAGTAAAAAAAGGTACAGTGAAATGGTTTAACGATAAAAAAGGTTTTGGTTTTTTAGAGCCTGAAGGTGGAGCAAAAGATCTTTTTGTGCATATGAGTGAAATACAAATGGAAGGATTTAAAACTCTAAAGGAAGGCCAAAGTGTTGAATACACAGAAGGATCTGGAGAAAAGGGTCCTTGTGCAACAAATGTAGTACCTAAATAATTAACTTATCCATCCTGCTATGGGAGCAGGGGGTAGCAGGTTCAAATCCTGCCACCTTGATATTTTATTAAAAAAGCCTCTTTTATAGGGGCTTTTTTATTTCATGATTTTTACATAAATTTACACTAATATGTGTAATTTGATATTTAGTGAATATATATAAGGAGATTTTTATGAAAAATTTAGTAAAACTACTTTTAATAACTTCTTTTACTCTTAGTATGTTTTCTTGTACAAAAAGTCATGATGAAGAAAATATGTCAGAGGGAGTATGTCCAGTTACTGGTAAAGGTGCTAAAAAATTTATGACAAATAGAGATTGGTGGCCTAATCAATTAGATTTATCACCATTAAGACAAAAATCTGATAAATCTGACCCAATGAATCAAAACTTTAATTACAGAGATGAGTTTTCTAAACTTGATTATGATGCATTAAAAAGAGATTTAACTGCTATTATGACGGACTCTCAAGAATGGTGGCCTGCAGATTATGGTCATTATGGAGGTTTAATGATTAGATTGGCTTGGCATAGTGCAGGTACATATAGAACAGGAGATGGCAGAGGGGGCACTAAAGAAGGACAGTTAAGATTTGCGCCTCAAAATAGTTTTCCTGATAATGCAAATTTAGATAAAGCTCGAAGATTATTATGGCCTATTAAGAAAAAATATGGCAATCAAATTTCATGGGCAGATTTAATGATTTTAGCAGGTAATGTTGCATTAGAGTCA
This sequence comes from uncultured bacterium, assembly GCA_964646655.1. Lineage (GTDB taxonomy): Bacteria > Fidelibacterota > Marinisomatia > SCGC-AAA003-L08 > D37C17 > TMED6. Next base: position 5,496 of record CAZYFB010000062.1, on the reverse strand, counting down.
ATGGGTTTTGAGACAGCAGGTTTTGCTGGTGGCAGAGCAGATGTATGGGAACCAGCAAATAATATATATTGGGGACCTGAAAGAGAATGGCTAGCTGATGAAAGATATCATGGTGATCGTGAATTAGAGATGCCATTAGCTGCAGTCCAAATGGGTTTGATTTATGTAAATCCGGAAGGACCTAATGGTAATCCTGATCCTTTGGCTGCTGCAAAGGATATTAGAGAAACATTTGGTAGAATGGGTATGAATGATGAAGAAACTGTAGCATTAATTGCTGGAGGACATACACTTGGTAAAACCCATGGTGCAGGAAGTACTGATCACGTAGGAGAAAATCCTGAATCATCAAATATTGAAGAACAAGGTTTTGGTTGGAAAAGTGACTATAAATCAGGGGTTGGAAAAGATGCTATCACGTCTGGATTAGAAGTTATTTGGACAGCAACTCCTACCGCATGGAATCATACTTATTTAAATATTTTATTTGATTTTGAATGGGAGCTCACTAAAAGTCCAGCTGGGGCTAATCAATGGGTTGCTAAAGATGCTAGTGCATTTTTTCCAGATGCATTTGATTCAAATAAAAAACATAAACCAACAATGTTAACTACTGATTTATCATTAAAATTTGATCCAGAGTATGCAAAAATTTCAAAGAGATTTATTGAAAATCCAGAAGATTTTGATAAAGCTTTTGCAGATGCATGGTTTAAGTTGACTCATAGAGATATGGGGCCTAAAACAACATATTTGGGACCTGAAATTCCACAAGAGGATTTCTTGTGGCAGGATCCAATTCCTAGTTTAAATCATAGATTAATTGATAAAAATGATATCAAAGAATTAAAAGAAAATATTTTAAATTCGAAACATAGTACAGGTGATTTTATAAGTCTATCTTGGGCGTCAGCTAGTACTTTTAGATCAAGTGATAATAGAGGTGGCGCTAATGGAGCAAGAATTCGTTTAGAGCCACAAGTTAGTTGGGATATAAATAATCCTAAAAATTTAAAATCTATTCTTAATACTCTTGAACAAATTCAATTTGAATTTAATTCAGATTCAAAAAATGAATCTGAAGGTAAAATGGTATCAATGGCTGATTTAATAGTCTTAGCTGGATGTGCTTCAATTGAAAAGGCAGCTCAAAAAAACGGATATAAGATTGAAGTGCCTTTTACTCCTGGAAGAATGGATGCAAGTCAGGAGAGAACTGATGAAGATTCTTTTAAAGTTCTTGAACCTTTTGCAGATGGTTTTAGGAATTATAAAAAGAAAAGTAGTTTTTTCTCAACAGAAGAATTATTAATTGATAAGGCTCAATTATTAAATCTAACCGTTCCTGAAATGACAGCATTAATAGGTGGACTTAGAGTTTTAGATACAAATTATGATAATTCTTCAATGGGTGTTTTAACTGATAACCCTGGATTGTTAAGTAATGATTTTTTTACAAACCTTTTAGATATGTCTACAAAATGGGAATCAGTTTGTGAGCACAACGAAGAGTTTTCTGGAATAGATAGAGCAAATGGAATAGAAAAATGGAAAGCCTCTAGAATAGACTTAATTTTTGGATCAAATTCAGAATTGAGAGCTATATCAGAAGTTTATGCTAGTGATGATGCAGAATTAAAATTTATCAATGACTTTATTGATGCTTGGAATAAAGTGATGCAACTAGATAGATTTGATTTAAATAATATTTAAGTATTTTGTATAGAGTCCATCCAAATTTTTAGTAAAGAATCATAAGCTCTAATTACTTAATTTATATAATTAAATAAAAAAGCCTCTTTTATAGAGGCTTTTTTATTTTGTAAATTTATATATGAAATTATTAATACCACCACCAATTCAAGCATTATTTTCAGCTATTACAATGTGGTTGTTAAGCAAATATTTATATCATGCTAATTTTAACTTAAATCAAAATATTGGTTTTGGATTAGTATGTTTAATAATTGGAGTAGTAATAATAATATTGAGTATAAATAAATTTAGACAAATTAAAACAACAATTAGTCCATTAAATCCCAATAAAACATCATTTTTGGTTGTTAATGGAATATATAGATACACAAGAAATCCTATGTACCTTGGATTACTTTTCATATTATTATCAATTGGTCTTTATTTAAAAAACTATGTAAGTTTTTCAATTATTCTATTTTTTATATTTTTCATCACTAAGAATCAAATCATCCCTGAAGAAGAAGCTTTAGAAAGTATATTTGGAGAAGAATATAAAAAATATAAACAGAAAGTTAGACGTTGGATTTAATTAAATATCATATTTTAAAAAATTAAATAGATTTTTTTAATAAATGAATTAATAAGAAATGTAAAGCCTCTTTTATAGAGGCTTTTTTATTTTGTAAATTTGATTATGCAAGTAATTACATTAGTTATATTTTTATTTTTTGTAAATGCTCAGGAATGGGAAAAATCATTTTCAGCTGGATCTTTTGATATAAATAATAATTATATGGGAGGATCTGAAGTCCTTCAATTAGTTTCTCATAAAAATGAATTGTTCGCCTCAGTTGGATATTGGCAAGATGAGTCAAATATATGGTATGGAGGAAATGATATAAATTATGGTTGGGCTCAAATTTTAAAACTTGGTGGCTCAAATGAAGATTGGGTTGTTGATTTAAATTTAGATTCATATTATTTAAGACCTGAAATTCTAAAACAAGTTGTATTTACTAAAGATATGTTTGGTAATAATTTATCAAATCCAGACACTCTTCTGATTGCTGCTGCTTTTTCTTCAAATTTTATATTCGGACCAGTAACGGCTAGTTCATTTATTAGAGATGATATTAATAATAGTTGGAATATTAGTACGATTTACGAGGGAGATCAACCAACTGGCGATGAAAGTTATTCAATTAGAGATATAGAAATTTATACAGATCAAATAACTGGTAAAGAGATGCTTTTTACAACAGTTGGTACTAAAGGAATATTTGTTGGTAAATATAATCAAGATTTAGATTATAAAATTCAATGGAGTTCTATTCCTGAATTTGATAATATAGATATAAGACCACTTGGTATAGTAGTAGCTAATAATGAACTTTATTTTTCATCTGGAAATAAAATATATAAGAGAATTGATGGATTTGAACCCAGTTATACGATAGTTCATGATTTTAGTGATTTAAGTTCTAATATTAATCCTGCAGTTGGAGGTATTCGTGGATTAACAGTATTAAATATTGACGGTAATGATTCGCTCATTTTGATGTGGTGTCCAGATAGTCAATCTAAGGGTGTTATATTTAGATTAGACCCCTTATCTAATAATGTTTTCAATCGTGTTTATGAAACAAAGCTTTCATTGCTTGTAGAGGACTATCTTGCAGGTACATCAGTAAATTATTTATTAGGAGCTTATAATGAGTTTTATAAAATTTATGATAATGTGATTAATGAATACGTCCATATTATTGGATTTGAAGCAACTATTCAAGGAGGTAATTATCCAATTTGGAATGGATATTATAGTGGTGCAATGTATGCAATTAGAACTAATAATGCAGAATATAGCTTAAGAGAAATTAATGAATATTTTTCAATTAATGATGATCCCCTTGTTGCAAATAGATGTTATGTTAAATCACCCTTTTCAGGTGAAAATGCTATTTATTTTGGAGGTTTTGACCCAAATGGATTTATAGCAACAAATAGAGCGTGGATTTATAAACAAATAAGTACTACCGTTGGAGATATTAATGGAGATGGTGGTTTAAATGTATTAGATGTCATTCGACTAATTGAAGTGATTCTTAATAATGAATATTTACAACATGGTGATATTAATGAGGATAATATTTTAAATATTATAGATGTAATTCAGTTGGTAAATATTATATTAAATCATACAATTATTACAATGCCCAATCAATAAATGCTCTGAATTTTTAACAGTATATTTTGAAGGTTCAGGTAAATTAACATCAATATAAATACACTGAGTATCACCACAGTCTTCGCACATAAAATGAGAATGAGTAGAATTTAGTTTTAGCGAGTTATTATTTTTATTATTTCTGGCATATCTTTTAAGCCCATTTTGATCTACAAATGAATGTACTAAATCAGATTGTTCTAATCTATCTAAAATACGATAGACTGTAGTTTTATTCATTTTATCACAAAATTTATCTACTAATTCTATAATAGTTAATGCTTTTTTATCTTTAAAAGAATCAAGTATTAATTTTAGTGATTTAGTTTTTTTAAAAGTACCCATAATATTAAATGCAATTCAGTTGCAATACAATCATAAAATATTTATTTTAACAGCGTGTTTATTGAATAATTTAATAAATTTTTGGAGTATTAAAATGAGAAAATTACCTGTAACTGTTCTTTCTGGTTTTCTTGGAGATGGAAAAACAACAGTTTTAACAAAATGTTACAATTGATTATGGTGACCTTCATAGAAATATATTTAACCATAATTCTAATTTTTAAATAAATCTTTTATAGGAATTATTAATTTTTTAAATTTTTTTATGAAATTTTTTTTAAAAATGTTTTCTGTTTTTTTGTTCTTCAATTTAATTTATTCAGAATGTTCTGATCTTGATTATGCTCAGTGCATATATTGGTCTAATTATTGTGAATGGAATGATGAAACTGAACAATGTCAAAATATAGGTGGTGGTGGAGATGATGATAATGATAATTTTATTGAACCTAGCTGTATCCCTTTTAATCAAATAGAATCTATACCTTACAATACTACAGATTATGCTAATATGTGTATGGAATATTTAGGTGTGCCACCAACAGTAGATTGTGGCGAGGGTGTTCATATACCTATTTACGTTAATGGAGAAGAAGTATATGAAGATCAATTTCCAGGCGTATGTGATGATCAAGATTTTAAGGGTACTTGTAATATAGGTTCCAGAGTAGCAAGAGTTGAAGGGGTTGATATTAATGGCGATCCTCTCCCCGAAGTTGTTTGGGTATTTTTTTGTCGATCTGCTGGACAAGATTTATTTAATCAAACAGGAACAGTTTCAGTGCAAATGATTGGCTATAATACAGAAAATGGTGCTACATGTTTTTTTGAATCACCTGATGCTGTTGGAGATAATATTCAATCAGAATATTTATTTTACGATGAAAATGGATTTTTAGATGGAGAGCTTCCATCTTATGGAAGTTTAGAATTTGATCAAGTTTTTCATTCTCCGATTGTTTCAAATACAAATTGTATGTCATGTCATACTAGTGATCCATTTATTCATGATCCTTGGATAGATAATGCTAAATTACCAAATGACCCATCTCAAACTGTAATACCTAAATATGAATATGATGCTAATAATCTACCATATTTTGCTGTTGGAGGGTATGGAAGTCAATTCAGCAATGCAAGTATTTATATTCAAGGAAATAATTGCTTGAGCTGTCATAGATCAAGCATGGAATTAGCTACTAGTGTTTTTGATGGTTTAGGTAATGTAT
>CAZYFB010000061.1:0-6897 GCA_964646655.1 uncultured bacterium | reverse complement strand
GAAATGGGTGATCCAAAAAAATACATATCTCCTGATGTTGTTGTAGATTTCACATCATTTAATATTAATGAAATCAATAATGATATTGTTGAGATTTCTGGTGTTAAAGGTTACCCTGCAACAGATACATATAAAGTTTCTATTAACTATTTTAACGGTTACAAAGCAAGTGGACAGTTAACAATTTCTGGTCCAAACGCTCTAGAAAAGGCACAATTTACTTCAGAGCTGATATGGAAAAGGTTAAAAAATGCTGGTATAAGTTTTGATGATTACCTAACTGAATATCTAGGGGTTTCTTCCTGTCATGGAAATAAAATTAAAGAATATAAATCTAATTCCAATGAAGTTGTTATACGTTTATCTGTAAGGGATATAGATAAAAGTAAAGTTATTAGATTTGGTAAAGAGTTAGCTCCTGTAATTACTTCTGGCCCTCCAGGCGTAACCGGCTTTTCAGGAGGCAGGCCAAGACCTCAAGAGATAATTGCCTTTTGGCCATGTTTAATAAATAAAAAGCATATTAACATAGAGGTTGTTGAATAGATGAGAATAAAATTGATGCAAATTGCTGGAGCAAGATCTGGAGATAAGGGAAAACATTCAAATGTTGGAATTTATTTTTTTGATGAAAAGGTTTATAATTGGGCTAAAAAATCTATAACCACTAAACTCATAAAAAATCATTTTTCTGAGATTGTTAAAGGTGAAGTTCTAAGGTATGAATTGGATAATATTTTATCTTTAAACTTTATATTAAAAAATAGTCTAGGTGGTGGTGGAAGTGAAACCTTAATAAATGATGCTCAAGGAAAAACTCATGCCCAAGCAGCATTACTATTAGAATTAGATATACCAAAGGAGTTAGAGATTTATGTTAAATCTTAAATACATTAAATATGAGTTGCACGAAGATGGTATTGGATTTATTAATCTCAACAATAAACCTGTTAACGCATTAAATAACGATATCATTAATGATTTATCTACTATTATTGATCACATAGAAAATGAAAAAAAATGTAGGTTGGTTATTTTTAGGTCATTGCAAAAGCATTTTTCTGCTGGCGCAGACTTAAAAGAAAGAAAAAAGATGAACTCTACTCAAACTACTGATTTTTTGGATAATGTAAACTCACTTTTTAATAAAATTGAAAATTTAACTATACCTACAATCGCTTCAATAAATGGAGCTGCTCTAGGAGGTGGTTTAGAATTAGCATTATGTTGCGATATTAGAATTGCTTCTGAAAGTTCTTATGTTGGTCTCCCTGAAACCTCTTTAGGTATTATACCTGGAGCAGGTGGTATTTATAGATTAGCCAGCTTAATTGGTTTACCAAAATCTAAATATTGGGTTTTTACTGCTCAAAAATTTAAAACAGATTCTGCATATCAAGATGGAGTAATTGATTTTATAAGCAAAGATAATGAACTATTAGGTGTGACCTTAGAAGTTGCTCAAGAAATATTAGAAAATGCTCCTCTTGCAATTAAAGCCTCAAAGCTTTTGTTTAATCAAGTTTCAAAGAATTTTAATGATCTAACTAAATTACAAAAAAAAGCCTATTCTTTAGTCATAAATAGCGAAGATAAAAAAGAGGCGATAAAAGCCTTTTTATCAAAGCAAAAACCGTCATGGAAAGGTAAATAATAATCATTTGTTATACCTCTTTATTATAATTGGTATAAGTTTCATATCTCTTAATAAGCACCACACTCCAATATTAACAATACCAATAATCAAAGCGCTCCATTGCCCGTTAATTGAAAAATTAATAATATTGTGAATACCTATAATTAAATTCAATAAAAGTATATATTTAAATTCTTTTTGTTTATTTAATGACATTTTAAACTCCTTATTTGCGCTTAACGTATTTTAGTTAATACAAAAAAAAATATTTATTAAGTAAATCACATAAAATGTATATATAATTTTTTTTTGACAGATATCACATTTATTATTAAAAATAAAATTTTGTGATTTAGCATAAAAAAAAGATCATATTTTTTCACAATATTATTGGCAGGAGGTAGTTGCTATGTATAGACTAACTGAAGTAGCCATATCAATATTATTAATGTTTGGAGGATCTCAAATTGGTAAAATTTTTTCTGAATTATTCTATGAAATTCATTTAAAGAATGGAGACATATTAAACATAAAAATAAATAAAGATAATAATTATTCATGCCCTTTAGAATGCGGTGCTTTTCATTATCATAGTACAAAAATAAATGAAAATAATCTAAATTCATTTTCTTTAAAATTTGATGATTATGACAATAGTGTAATATTAAATGATAAAGAAGTTGCAATAATATATAGTGTCAAATCAAAAAAGCATAAAAAGGGATCAGCTGAAATAGATAAGAAAAAAATTAGTTTAAAGAATTTTATTATGAATTATTAAAAATGGTACCGAGGGTGGGAATCGAACCCACACTCTTAAAAAGAACCGGATTTTGAATCCGGCGTGTCTACCAATTTCACCACCTCGGCATCAAATTTAAAATTAAATTTAGAAAATATTATATTAAAAATCTAATTAAGATTGTAAATTTCAGATGTATTTTGTAATATAAAAAACAATTAATTAAGTATTTTCCTATGAATTATAAAACTGTATCCGAAATGTTTGTTGGAACAACAGAACTTTGTTCTGAAAAAAAATTATTCTATTATAAAAAAAATAATGATTGGGTTGGTCTTAGTGGTAAGGATATTCTAATAACTGTTGAAGATATATCTTTTGGCTTAAGGTCACTTGGTATTATTGAAAATTCAAATATTGCAATTATTTCTAATAATTCTCCAAAATGGGCCATGTGTGATTATGGTATTGTATGTTCTACTATGTCGACTGTAACCATCTATCCAACATTAATTGCTAATCAGGTTGAATTTATTTTACAAAACTCTAATTCAAATTTAATTTTTGTTGAAAATCAAGAACAGTATGATAAAGTCAATTCTGTTAAAAGCAATTGTCCTGATTTAAAATTTATAGTTATACTTGATGATTCTTGCACTGAAGAATCTGATTCTGTAATGAATTTCGCAACTTTTCTAGACAAAGGAAAAGATTTTTCTCAAGATTCTGATTTAACATTTAACGACATGGTTACTTCTGTAAAAGAAGATGATATTTTGACAATCATTTATACTTCAGGAACAACGGGTGTACCAAAGGGTGTTGTTTTAACTCACAAAAATTTACTTTCAAATGTTGAAGGAACATTAAACGTTGCAGAATTTACCAATAATGAAACCTTTTTATCCTTTTTACCGCTTAGTCATGTTCTTGAACGTATGGGTGGTCACTATACTCCTTTTACTATAGGTGCTACCATATATTATGCTGAAAATATGGAAACCATTGCTGATAATATGGTAGAATCTAATCCAACTATAGTAGTTTGTGTTCCTAGAGTTTTTGAAAAAATTCATGCTAAGTTTATCCAAGGTATAAATGATGCACCTAAAATTAGACAAAATTTATTTTATTGGGCTTTAGGAGTGGGTACTAAGTACTCAAATCTAAAAGTATCAAAACAGAAAATAGGTTTTTTTCTATCTTTGAAACACAAGTTAGCTGACAAGCTAATTTATAGTAAAGTCAAAGCACGTTTTGGAGGTAAGATTAAATTTTTTGTTTCAGGAGGTGCTCCATTATCTAAGCATTTAGCAGAGTTTTTTGCAGCTGTTGATATAACAATACTTGAGGGTTATGGTTTAACAGAGACAAGCCCAGTATTGACAGTTAATAGTCCAACAGATTTAAAATTTGGTTATGTAGGTAAACCTTTATTTAATGTAAATATAAAGATTGCAGAAGATGGCGAAATTCTTGCAAAAGGTCCAAATATTATGACTAACTATTATAGAAATGAGGAAGCTACAAAGGAGGTTTTTGATAATGATGGTTGGTTTCATACTGGAGATATTGGGATTATTGATGAAGATGGTTTTTTAAAAATCACAGATAGAAAGAAGAGTTTGATTGTAACTTCTGGTGGTAAAAATATTGCCCCAGCACCAATAGAATTAAAGCTTCTTACATCAGCATATATAGAACAGGCCCATGTTATTGGAGATAAAAGAAATTTCCTTACAGCTCTTATTGTTCCAAATTTTGATTCATTAACTGCTCATTTAAAATCTAATGGTAATGATTTAAATGAACCAAATGCATTAGTTGATCATCCAGATGTTATTAATTTATTTACAAAAGAAGTTGAAAAAGCTATGATAGATTTTTCAAATTATGAAAAAATTAAAAAATTTACCCTTTTAACTGACTTGTTCTCTATTGAAAAAGGTGAAATGACACCTAAAATGTCAATAGTAAAAAAGGTTGTTGAAAAAAACTATTCTGATATAATAAATAATATGTACAACTAAAATGACTACTTATAAAGAAGCTGGCGTTGATATAGAAGCTGCTGATAAAGCTGTTGAAGATATAAAATCTTTAGTTAAAGGCACTTTTAACAGTAATGTATTATCTAATCTGGGCTCATTTGGAGCATGCTATAAATTCCCCAAGAATGATTATAATAATCCAGTATTAGTTTCAAGCGCTGATGGTGTAGGCACTAAGTTAAAAATTGCATTTTTAAGTGGTAATCATAAAACAATTGGACAATGCCTAGTTAATCATTGTGTTAATGATATTCTTGTCATGGGTGCAAAACCTTTATTTTTCTTAGATTATTTTGGTACTGGGAAATTAGAGAATCATGTTTTTAATGATGTAATATATGGATTATCGAAAGCTTGTAAAGAAAATAATTGTGCATTAATTGGTGGTGAAACAGCAGAAATGCCTGGATTTTACTCTAAAGATGAATATGACTTATGTGGAACCGTTATTGGTGCTGTCGATGGTGATAACTTATTATCAGATAGATTAGTACAAAAAGGTGATGTATTAATAGGTTTACCATCTACTGGTCTTCATACAAATGGATACTCTTTAGCTAGAAAAGTGTTATTAGATAAATTTAAAGTTGATGAATATGTTTCTGAAATTGATTCAACGATTGCCGAGTCACTATTATCTATACATAAATCATACCTTCATTCTTTAGAAGGAGCTTTGTCACAAGATTGGTTACTAGGTTTATCTCATATAACAGGAGGTGGTTTAGAAGCTAATACAAAAAGAATAATATCTTCTGATCTAAATCTTAATATTGATTGGAAAATTTGGCAATGGCCTAGTATTTTTAAACTTATTCAAGATGTTGGAAGTGTTCCTCTTAACGATATGAGAAAAAGTTTTAATTTAGGAATTGGTATGGTTTTAATTATAAAAAAAGATCACGTCTCAGATGCTGAAACCTACCTTAAAAATCTTAAAGAAGATTACTATATTATTGGTGAGATAAATTAATGCATGTAGCTATACTTGGTGCTGGTTCATGGGGCTCAGCACTTGCTTTAGTATTATCAGAAAATAAAAAAATTTCCCTTACAATTTTACATCACGATAATTATTATGATAATCATGATACTTTTAAGTATTTTGATACCATAAGTGTACCTAAAAATGTAATCGTAACATCTAACAAAAATCATATAAAAAATTGTGCTATTTATTTTATTGTACAACCTACTAAATATATATATGAAAGCTTAAATTGGATTAATCATAATACAATATCAAAGAAACCTTTGATTGTTAATTGTTCTAAAGGATTTGATAATAAATATGAAAAGACATTCTACCAATTAGTATGCAAAGATTTTAAAAATTTTAAAAATTTGTATTGTGTTTTATCTGGACCAACTCACGCAGAAGAAGTTGTAAAAAAATTACCCTCTGCAATTGTTGTTGCTTCAAATAATGATAATAACAGCAAAATTATTCAAAACTTATTTTCCACTAAATATTTTAGAATTTATACAAATTCTGATATAATAGGTGTAGAAGTAGGTGCTGCATGTAAAAATATTATCTCGATTGCTGCTGGGATATGCATAGGTCTTGGTTACGGTGACAATACAATAGCTGCGCTTATATCAAGAGGTTTAAATGAAATGAAATTATTAGGACTTTATTTCGGTGCAAAAGAACACACATTTTATGGGTTAAGTGGTATTGGAGATTTAAGTGTTACTGCATATGGAAAACATAGTAGAAATAGAAGTTTTGGTATCTTATTAGGAAAAGGCTACAACAAAGATGAGGCGCTTAAAGAAATAAATATGTATGTAGAAGGTATAAAAGCAACAATGATAGTCAATAAAATTTTAGATAAATATGAAATTAATATGCCAATTGTTAGTCAGGTCTATAGTATATTATTTGACAATAAAAATCCTAAAATTGCTATTAATCAATTAATGGATCGAAAATTAAAGCATGAGATGAATAAATAATGAGGAAGTAATGAATAAGAGAAAAAGAAATGCAAATAAAAAGCATAGAAAAAACAAAGATAGATTAAAAAATTTAAAAGTTGAATCATTAAAACTTAAAAAGCCAGAAAGAAAAATTGTAAAACCTAAAGCTGAACCAGCTGTCGAAGAAAAGCCTGAAAGTAAAAAAGCACCAGCTAAAAAAGTTACAACTAAAAAGGCTCCAGCTAAGAAAGCTGCAACTAAAAAGGCTCCAGCTAAGAAAGTTGCAACAAAAAAAGCGCCCGCTAAAAAGAAAACATCAACAAAAAAGTAATTTATTAAAGTGATATGTATATCAACATCAAGTGATTCAAAGCAAGTTCTGCAAAACATATCCAAATTACTTATTGAAAGAAAACTTTCTGCTTGTAATAAAATTTCAAAAGTTCAATCACAGTATTTTTGGAATGAAGCTTATCATTCAACTTTAGAATACAAATTAGATATTAAAACAATTAGCCAATTAGAATCCCTAGTTATTGATT
>CAZYFB010000060.1:0-7140 GCA_964646655.1 uncultured bacterium | reverse complement strand
AGTGAATATGATAATCGTATTATACTCAATTCCTAAATCTTTAATTTTTTTCAACACTTTACCAATCAAAACGTCTATGTACTCATTTAAAGATTTAAAACGCTCGTAATTTTCTTTACCATCTTTTTTCTTTCCTGAATCTCCTACTTCTCCTCTTAACGGATTTGTTGGCATTCCTGTTCTGGTACCATGAGGCGCAACACTTGGCCAATAAGCAAGGAATGGTATACCTTCTTTGGTTTTTCGCTCCATAAAGTCCATAATGAAGTTGGCAAAAATATCTGGACCAAAATCAGTTGGTTTTGTGTCCAACATTTGATGATTTTGAACTATTCCAGGATGCCAATAACGAGAAGTTGTTTTATAATCCTCCATTTGTCCTTTAAATTCTGGAGAACCTGGGAGTTTTTCAATTTCTTTTAAACTCTCCCAAAGACAGTATTCCTCAAAACCAACTTCTTTTTCATAAGGCATTGATCTTCCGGCATGCCATTTTCCAGCAATAGCCGTAGCATAACCAGCGTCCTTTAAAAGTTTGCCAAAAGCCTGATGATTTTTGTATACATTTTGGTTACTATCTCCCATCCAAATGCTGTTATGCATAACCCCTGTGGAGCTTCCATATTTCCCAGTCATGATTTGAACTCGTGATGGACCACACATTGCTGATGCATAACAAGTTTTAAACATGACTCCATCAGATGCCAATTTATCTACATTGGGTGTTTTTACAGCTTGTGGCAAACCATAGGCTCCATATAGATCTGGACTAACATCATCTAACATGATTAAGAGGATGTTTGGTTGATCGGATTTTTGAGCATATATATTAAAAATATTCAATCCAAATAATAGTGTAAATATTATAATATTTCTCATTTCCAAGTTTTAGTTTTTTCTGACACCTACCAAAAATCATAGGTTTCTTCTCCTTTTCTGTTTCTGTGGAAATTAGGTCTTCTACCGTCAATATCTTCAACATCAAATTTGATATATCGTTTAGGGAAAAGATTTTTTTTCAATCCAATTTGACTCATGTCAATCTTTTTAAAACCAAGCTTGAAAGCAGGAGATTTGGGTTTTAATTTAAAGTTTTGATTTGCTATATCCTCAAATAAAGGGTCAGCAACAATACTGTTGATTTCTATGCCATCTTTTCTTTTAGCTTCCACAAATTTGTTTGCTTGGTTTATATTGCCTGCACAGAAGAAGATATTCTTGTCTGTATCGCAATCTTCTGGTTTTGAAATCCCTTCGGAGGCTCTGTAAGAAATATTATAGTACTTTATAGCGTCTTTAGATTCGTAATAAATATTGTTCTGAATCTTTGAGCCGTAGTCAGCTTCTTCATCTGGGTACGAGGCAAAACGAATAGATTCTCTGGAACTACAATCTACGATCATATTATTGACAATATGATTAAAACCTTTATGAACAATTCCTGAAATATTTGCCATATAGATAACGTTGTTTTCAAATGTCGTACCTCTTTGCCAATCGTCTGTTCGCATCACTCCAGAAGCATGACTTGTAATGTGGTGCGCGTAGTTGTTTCTCATTATATTTCCTTCCCCAGCCCCAGATACATTTAATGCAGAACCATCTGCAAGTTCCTCCAATGCCCTATACACTTCGTTGTATTCAATAATATTGTTACTTGCATGTAAAAAAGGAGTGTAACGCTCCCAAAAAGAACCTTCACTTGATATTGATGTATCAATTTCATCCCAACGAATTGTTTTAGATGCTTCATCAAAATCGATATCTCTTTTTTGTAGGATAGGGACTCTAATTCCACAAACACCAACTGCTTTTCTAGGCACATGATGAATTAAATTATTGGCAACGTGATTACTTCCACTTTGCCACATAAATATTCCTGCACCCATTTTCATAATGCGACCGACATGATGAATTAAGTTGTTTGTTATAGAGTTGTTTTTGTTTACGTCTTTGGTTCCAGGTCCATAACCACATAGTAAAATTCCCATATGACCAACAAAATCTATCAAGTTATTATTGATGTTGATATTTTGAGCATGTAGATCTAATCGAATTGCTGAACCACCACTGTTTGTAAACCTACATTCAGTAACTTCACAGTCCTGAGCTCCTCTAAAACGAAGCATCGCATTTCCTCTATCAAACTTATCCCAGTCATGTTGAATTCCCCAACCTTTGTGACCTTTCCACCATGTATCACGTTCTCCATGCATGAAGGTTAAACCCTTAAACACAATGTTTTTTGTTGGAGTATCGGTAGGACCCTTATAATCTATTTTTCCCTCAACTCTAAAATACTCCTTTAGCTTAGGAATAACTAGGTTTTCTGAAGGTTCTCCACTTTCTGGCCAATAATAAATTTTACGTTCATGGGTATTTACCACCCAATGTCCTTGCGTATCTAAATAATCTATCACATTTTCTACCCAAGGTTTGGTATGTGATTTTTTAGCTGCAGGTGGTGCATTGGCTTCTAAGGTCGTCCAAGCAATACCATTTTTTTCATCAACAGACTCTAATTGCATCATATTCATAGTCCATGGTACAGGAGCGAAACCTACTTCAATGTCTTCAAGATTTGGCCATGATTTTAAAATTTCCCCCCCAGTAAGCTCTAATCTTCTGAGTAAATACCGATCTTTTTCATGTAGTACGTTCATACTTTTCGCACGTACATAATTAATATTTTTAAAATCAAACCCTTCTTTGCGGGCAACTGGAATTCGTTTATCACCATCAAACATGGTATAGAAGCGACCTAGACCGTCAGGAATGTCTGTAACATATACATTTCCTTTGGCTACTTCAGGTAAAGCAGCGGGGTAAGACTCTAGTTTCTTCCAATTTTTTAATGGAACACCGGAAGAAATAATTGGAATTTCATTTTGATATGCTTGATAGGTGATTTTGGTATTGTCTGCTCCTGAGTCTTCGAGTTCAAAAACAATAGTTTCTGACAACGTATGTGTGCCAGCTCTTAAATAAACATTTATATTCTTTTGCCTTTGTTGTTCTGAAAGTGCTCTAATTGCGTTTTTTGCTTGCTCAATGGTTTTAAAAGGGGCTTCAAGTGTGCCTTGATTGCTGTCGTTACCAGTAACGTCTACATAAAATTCTATTGGATTGTTTGATTGCGAACAACCAAAAGCAATGAATGAAAGAATAAGGACTGTTAGTTTCGTCATTTTAGAAGTATATCATTTAGATTTTTATAAAAATAATGTTTGAACGTTTATAGTTTTAATCTAAATATTTCAAAAAGTACAACAAAAACAACAGTTGACTAAGGCAAAAGTGATGAAAATTGATTTAAAATAAATTGATTACCATTGATATCAGTCATTAACACTACAATAAATTACTGTTTTATTGAAAAATTAATTCAATGTTTTGTCTAGAGCTTTAAACTTTGCTGGATGTTCTTCAGTTATTCCAAACCTACTTAACTTGGAGTCAACAGGTTCAAACCTCATAGCTTTTAATAATTTTTTATTCTTGATGGTTTAATCTTGCTTTTATGTATTTATACAAGATCTATGTTGATATGTTTATGCTAAAACTTATAATATTGGAATCATAAGAAAATATTTATGAACTATTTAATTTAACTATTAATATGATAGAGCCTATAAAAGTTGTTAGATTTCGTAAATTAAATACACAAACTGCAATTTTTGTGTTAGTAATTGAAATTTACGTAAACAAGTTTAATTCAAGTTATTTTTAATTTTAATTTCAATAAATTTAAAGTCAATGAAAAAAAATTTACTCTTAATATCTTTATTTGTTGTCAGTATTTCATATGGACAGCTTAAGTCGTTAAAAGCAAACGGTTTTACTGTGTCTGGTTGTACTGCAGGAGGTAAAACAACCGTAAGCTATCCAACATATTTTACAGGTGCTACTGGTGGGTATGCTGGTTCATCTAACACCTCTAATTGGGAATTAAATATAAATTTAGAGGAACTTCCAAAGAATTGGATACAAGCTGAGGTAATATTTGAAAATAATATTCCTAGTCCTACTAGTATGGACGATATGTTATCCATTTCTTCAAATGACTTTACGCTCACGGCTTACGCTCACAATGCAACCGGCAATACATTAACTGGCTGTAATTTTGCTGGTGGACAAGTTAACAAAATTCGTTTTAATCTGGAATACAATGGAACTTACGTTAATGGTACAGATGTAGAATTAAATATCACGACACAAGACCCTGTAAGTGGTGTAAGTGAAACAATAAATGTGACTGTTTCTCCGAATGAATCTACAGCTTCTATTGATAAGTTGAAAAAATACGATTTTAATTTTGGTCCTAATCCAACAGAACATTCTATTTATTTATCAGCGGCTAAAAGTATTGGCAATGTCGAAGTTTTTAATTTAGTAGGGCAAAAGTTTTTAAGTACAGATATGCGTGATACCAAGGGAACTCTTGATATTTCAAATCTTTCAAAAGGTGTTTACATTATGAATGTTACTATTGATCAAAATGTAGGAACTTATAAAATCATAAAAGAATAAAGTTTATCAACATTAAATTTTTAAGACTTGGGGGGAACTGGTCTTTTCCCTAAGTTTTTTTTTAAATTAAAATCAAAAGGGTGTGAAAAATATTATGTTTTTGTTTTTCTTGTTATTTGTAACAATTAAAATACATTCTCAAACATTCTATGTTTCACATCTGGGAAACGATTTAAATCCCGGGACAGAATCACTACCTTTTCTAACTATAAACAATGCAATAAACGCTATGGGAGCCTCTGGCGGCACTTGTATTATCAGAGAGGGTTATTATCATGAAAGAGTTCTTTTAGAAAACAGAGACAATATCATTATTAAAGCTTTTCCAAACGAAAAAGTGATCATCAACGGCACCAAGTCAATTCAAACATCTTGGACTCAAAATGCTGGAAATCCAAATATTTATGAAACTACATTGACAGAGGATATATGGCAATTATTTATTGATGATGGGCAGCAAGTTATGGCACGTTGGCCAAATGCACAGTTTCATGATGATACTATTTTTGACCAAGCATACTGGTCACCAGGTGATGCTAGTGCAGGTTCAAACGGTATAATGGTAGACTCTGGAAACTTAGCAACCAGTGGTTTGAATGTTCAAGGTGCTTTGGCAATAGCCAATGTAGGGTCATGGAAAACCTGGACAATTAAAGTGTTATCACATACGACAGGTAATAATACATTCACTTATGAAACTGCAGAAAGTTACAAGAGCAAACATCATTATTATTTTTTGGAAGGGAAGATAGATTTTTTAAATACGCAAAATGAATGGTTCTATGACTCTTCAACAAAAAAGTTGTCGGTTTGGGGAAATCCCTCTGGGAAAAAGATTCAAGGTAAGGTACAATCCTATGCTTTTGAAATGAATAATTGTTCAAATATCAAAATAGAAAACTTAAATTTTTTCGCAACCACAGTTAAAGCATCCCGATCTTCAGAAATTGAATTAAACAATTGTTTATTTTCTTATCCTAGTTGTTCTAAAAGAATGTTAGGAGAAAAAAGTACACCATTTACTACTGAATTAACAGGGAATAATAAAAACAGTATCACGGGGTTCAAAATATACCAATGCTTGTTTGAGCATACTGACGGAGACGCATTTTATATGAATGGAAAAAACAATGTAGTTGAAGACTGTTATTTTCATCATATAGACTATACAGTTTCCTCTTTAAGAAACTTGATGACAACTATGGTGAACAATGGTGATAATGGATCTTTCACACGAAATACGGTACATACAACAGGAGCTTCATCTACAGTACATTTTGTTGGTTCACCGGAAATATCTTACAATAATATTTACAATACTGGGTCTTTACAAAGTGATGGCTCTATTGTACAGATGACAAGAGAGTCAGTTGATGGCTCTAAAGTACACCATAATTGGTTTCACGATTCTCCTAAATCTGGAACTCGTTATGATGCACCAGTTAGCGATCCAGAACTGGCAGGAAAAAATGGATTGATTCACCATAACGTGATGTGGAACTTAAGTAAAGCGTTAATGATAAAAGGTGACGAACAAGAAATTTATAACAACACTTGTTTTGATAATAGCACTAATGACATTAGCGTGATGTATGAGGTTTATGCAGATCCTCCGGGTGGGAGTTCTAACGGATTGACAATTACAAAAAATAATGCAGCAGATAAAATTTCAGGTCATCGTAAAAATCCGCAAACAGTACCCGGTACTGTAAGCTATAATACATATTCAACAACTACTACTGATTATGGAATCAAGTCTTTATTAAACGATCCAGATAATTACGATTTCACACCGAAATCTTCATCAACACAATTAATTGATGCTGGAACAATTATTGCCGGAATTAATGATGGATTTTCTGGTAGTGCACCAGATATTGGAGCCTATGAAATCGGAGATACATGGACTGCAGGAGCTACTTGGAGACCAGATTTTTACCCGTGGTCATTTTTGTCTTTAGGGACTATGGAAAATAATCAGGAAATAGAAATAAAAGTATTTCCAAATCCTGTAGATAATCAGGTACTTAATATTTCGATTCCTAATGAACTACGTGACTCTTCACTCACAGCTTTTAATATTAGAGGTCAGAAAGTATTGGAATTTCTTCATATACCAAATTCAATAAACGTTTCCTCATTGAATGAAGGCTTATATTTTTTTTTCTTTTCAAAAGAAGAAGGGGTAAATATTTCAAAAAAAATAATCGTAAATTAAAATAGAATTTTTAATCAAAATTCTACAATAATTGACCAAGTTGCTAGCTCTTATTGTCGCAGCTCTTTTAGTATCATTTCAAACCAAAAGTCAGATTAAAAGGAAGTGGAATACCTCAGCTTTAGGAGCTATTCATTTAGTAAGAGGTCCCCAAGTTGTGGCTTTAAAGTATGCTAGATAGTATATTTTTGTACCTACTTTGAAAGAGTTTCGTAGCAAAAACATAAGGTACAGAGGATTAAATATTTAGGTTAAAAGCATCAGGCTTAATGAGAGAAAATAGAATTCCTGCAATGAATATAGTATCTTTAAATTGTCTAGGAATTATATTATTTCTAGTATAGTTTAAAAAATGAACTACCAAATAGAGATAATTTAATATTGTCAACTAC
>CAZYFB010000059.1:0-7158 GCA_964646655.1 uncultured bacterium | reverse complement strand
ACTATCATTTATATACTCTAAAATAATTTGTGCTTTTTCTAAAGAGTTAAAATAATGGTTTGCCAAGCTTAATTTAAATACTCTTTCTGTTTTGGTCTTATGATCATCTTCATTTAAACTAAAGTATCTTTTAAAGCAATTATCAATAATTGAAAATGAAATTACTAAGTCAGCAAAAGGTTCTAATAACCATTGCTTATTTTTTAAATCTTGACCGTACTTTAAAATTAATTTATTAGTGATATTTAGTGTTAATGACCGACAAAATTCAACAACATCAAAATATTCTTTATTTTCTGAATCAATGTCTGAGCTTGGAACCCAACAATCAATCCTTTCTTGAATACACAACCTTATGGGTATTTCTTCAAGAATAGATTTTTTTAATACATACCCACCAATAATCATTCTATTAATTTCATTTGTACCTTCAAAAATTCTATTTATTCTTTCATCTCTGTATGCACCTGCCATTGGGTAATCTTCAATAAAACCAGCACCACCCATAACTTGAACGCCCTCATCAACAGTATATGCTAATGTTTCTGAGCCTAAAACTTTAGCAATTGAAGATTCAATTGAATGATCTTCAATAATTTTTTGAACACCTTCATAAAAATTTTCAGCATCTTTATCTAATTTAGAAATTGCCTGATCTATAGCGCCTGTCGTCATATAATTAATGGTATCAGATTCCCATGATTTAGCAACCATATTAGCAAATTTATTTTTAACCATATCAAAATTAGATATTGACCTAGAAAATTGTTCTCTTTCAAATGCAAAATCTAATGCACCTTTGATAAGATATTTTGAACCAGCACACGTAGTAACTCCAAGTTTATATCTACCAGGATATAAAACATTGAAAGCGATAGGTGCGCCTTGACCTACTGTACCTAAAACATTTTCAACTGGCACTTTACAGTTTTCAAAAAATAACGTTGCAGTTGAAGAGCCTTTTATACCTAACTTTTTCTCTTCTGCACCTATTACATAACCGTCAAAATCTTTTTCAACTATAAATGCTGTATATTTATTATCAACCATTGCAAAAACAATAATCACATCGGCCCACGAACCATTAGTAATGTAAATTTTTTGACCATTTAGTATATAATGGGTTTTATCTTCATTTAATTCTGCCTTAGTTGATGCAGCTAAAACATCAGAGCCTGCACCTGGCTCTGTTAAAGCAAAGCAACCAATGAATTCTCCAGATGACATTTTAGGTAAATACTTTTCTTTTTGATT
The DNA here is from genome assembly GCA_964646655.1 of uncultured bacterium. Lineage (GTDB taxonomy): Bacteria > Fidelibacterota > Marinisomatia > SCGC-AAA003-L08 > D37C17 > TMED6. The sequence goes on along the minus strand of CAZYFB010000059.1, from coordinate 5,904 downwards.
GTCATTTCCATACCATATAATTGGAAGCATAGCAATTCCTGTATGTGCTGAAATACTTGTCATAATAGAAGCACTTTCACCACCTGAAAGACAATCTACAACTATTGCTGCGGTTGTTTTATCTAATTGTAAACCACCAAATTGCTCAGGAACATCTACACCAAGGAAACCAAGCTCACCTACTTGACGAAAAATCTTTCTTGTTAATTCTTCATTGGGCTTATTGTTTAATTGATCACTAATAGGTTTTAATTGCTCTCTAGCAAAATCTTCTGCTGAAGAAGCAATCATTGTTTGTTCTTCTGAAAATTTTTCCCTGCTAAATATTTCACTTTCTAAGGCAGTAAGAACTAAAAATTTTCCACCCTTACCAATTAAATCAGCCTCAGTATACATTTTTGAATCTATTTTTTCTTTAACTTCCATTTTAATTTCCTCTATCTTGAAATCGAACTAATAATAAGTTCAATTGAATCATTAATATATTCTTCTGGTGTTACATGTTTTTCATCTGAAATAACAAACCAGCCAATGCCTTGAAAAATAGCAAGTATTGACATTGCAGTTTTTCTGGCATTTAAATTTTTGAATTCTCTATCATTAATACCTTTATCAACAACCTTCTCAAATAAATCTAATAATTTATTATATAGTAAGTTTGACCTCTCTCTAATTTCAGAGTCTTGAATCGACATTGACTTGAATTCAATTTCAGCAATATATGCATGTTTTTTATCAGTTACAGTATTGATTACATTTTTAGCAAAAAATCTTAATATGTCACTAGCTTTCTTGTTATGTGATTTTTTATTATAAAAATCTTTAAACGTATAAGTTTCCCAGTGATCAATCAAGCTAATAAACAACTCTTTTTTACTACCATAATAGTGGTAAAGAGCACCCTTACTAAGTTTTGAAGCAACAACTATATCATCCATAGTTGTTTTTGAATAGCCCTTTTTTACAAACACCTCAAAGGCTGCACTTAATATCTGATTTATTCTATTTTCTCTATCATTACTCATAACATTAAACCGACTGGTCGGTTTAATTTAATAAAAGCTATAGAAAAATACAATTAGTAAATTATTAAGATTTTTTAGGTTTGTGAGATACAGATCTTACCTGAGTAATTCTCCCTCTATCCATTTTGATAAATACAGAGGTAGACATTTTAAAAGATTCAGGAATATATGAAGTAGCTATTATCGTTACACCATCATGACTACTTTTTCTTTTTAAAATTCTGTTTAAGATAATTCTTCTATTTGAATCTAAATACTTTTCAATATAATCAATAATTAATACTTTAGTGTCGACTGCAATAGCAATAGATAATAAAATCCATCTATACTCTCCATCTGAAATTTTACTAATATCTGATTTTAATAAATGGTCTGAGATTTTCATTGAATTACATATTTTTTTAAAAGACTTTTTATATTCAGTTGAAAAATAGGATTTAATGTACTTAATCATAAACTTTTCTACTGACCCACCTAACCAAGGCCTTTTATTAGTCCTATCAACAAAATAAATGTCCTTAATATAATCTGAAGAACTAATACTATTAATATCATTTTCTTCATATAAAAGATTATTATTATCAACCTTAATATCTTTAGTTAAAACTTTCATCAATGAAGATTTTCCAGAACCAATTGAACCCGAAAATAGATACATTGCACCTCTGTGAAAATCAAATTTATTTATTGATAAAATTTTATGATCATTTTTTATGTATGATAAATTTTTAAGCGAATAAATAGGTTTTTTCATGATATTTTCCTTTTACAAATTTCTATAAAATTTGAAATTATTTTATTTGATGTTTTAGATTCAATAACGGGATTTAGCTGTGGAATTAAACCCTTTTTGAATCTAATGTTAACATATTGTTCCATAATATTAAATGTAAACTCTGGATGAAACTGAACGCCAAAAATTTTATTGTTTATTGAAAAGGCTTGTAACCCCATATTATTATTTGCTAGTTCAATAGCGTTCAAAGGCAGCTGTGATACTACATCTTCATGAGAAAAATAAAAATAATCATCAGCATCAATATTATTAAATAAAAAAGAAGAAACGCCTTTATCATTTAAATTTAATTTATATGATCCTAATTCCCATCCTTTAGGATTTTTAATAATATTACCTCCTAATGAAGAGCTGATTATTTGATGGCCAAAACATATTCCTAAAACATAAATTGAATGTTTATAAGCATATTTAATTTTATTTTTTAAATTGATTATCCAATTGGTATTGTCGATTACAGAAAATGCACTTCCAGTTACTATCCATGCATCATATAATGATTCATCAAAGTCATCATTGTTATAAATATTAACAATATCAACTTCAACATCTGAAGGAATTAAATTTGCAATCCAATCTGTTGCATGACCATAAACCTGATTAATTTCACTAAGTCCTGGTCCTGCGCTAATAATTAAAATTTTCATTTCATAATCTCATAAAAAAGACTACTCAATTAAATTTATTTAATAGATTTTAATGAAGAGCTTCTAAATATCTTTCAACTTCAATTGCTGACATACAGCCCGATCCAGCAGCTGTTATAGCTTGTCTATAGACTGTGTCTTGAATATCCCCACATGCAAAAACTCCCTGAATTGAAGTTTCTGTAGAATCTGCTTTGGTTATGATATAACCTTTATCATCAGTTTCAAGTTGATTGTTTAAAAAATCTGAATTAGGTTTATGACCAATAGCTAAAAATAAACCATCACATTTAATATCTGATTCTTCTCCTGTTTCGGAGTGTTTAACTTTTGCTGAGGTTAAACCACCTTTGTCTGGTTCACCAATCATATCAATTACAGAATGATTCCATAAAATTTCTATTTTTGGATTATCAAAAACTCTTTTTTGCATAATTTTTGAAGCTCTAAATTCAGAACGTCTGTGAACAATGGTTACCTTAGACGCAAACTTTGTTAAAAAAGTTGCTTCTTCCATTGCTGAATCACCACCACCTACAACTAAAACTTCCTTATCTCTAAAGAAAAAACCATCACATGTTGCACATGCTGATACACCATGTCCCATTAATTTTGTCTCAGATTCAAAATTTAGTAATTTTGCAGAAGCTCCTGTAGCAATAACAATACTATCTGTTAAATGTGTTTCATTACCAACTTTAACTTCAAATGGTCTTTTGCTAAAGTCTACATTGTCAACATTTTTAAAATGAGTCTCAGCCCCAAATCTTTGAGCTTGTTTTCTAAATAAATCCATCATTTCAGGTCCCATAATACCATCTGGAAATCCTGGATAGTTTTCTACGTCAGTTGTTATTGTTAATTGACCTCCAGGTTGATTACCTTCAAAAACAATAGGTTTTAAATCTGCTCTAGCAGCATATATTGCTGAAGTTAAACCAGCAGGGCCTGAACCAATTATAATTAAATTATGCTTCATATTAATCTCTATTTAAATAAACTTATTAAGTATATCTACTATTTGATTTTCAGGTACATTTCCAACTAATTGCTCTTGAGGTTCACCAGCACTAAATACTAGTAAATTAGGGATACCTCGTACATTGTATTTGGCCGCAATATCTCTTTCATTATCTACGTTTACTTTACCAACCACAACTTTACCATTGAAATCATTTGCAATTTTATCAATTGTTGGCATAAGCATTTTACAAGGACCACACCATTCCGCCCAAAAATCAACTAAAACTGGAACTGATGAATTAATAACTTTTTCATCAAAATTATCACTTGTAATTTCTAAAATATGATCACTCATTATAAACCTCTTAATTAATTGTTTTAACCTAAAAAATACATTACTAATTTATTAATATCTTTATTCTTTAATAATCTTTTTTTTAATCAAAAAACTGCCATGTTACTTGTAGTTTCGAAAAATATGGGATGGATTGATATTGCTCAGAAAAAGTAAACAAGGTATTTTGATTAAATGGATTTGTAAAATGGTAGCTTATTTTAAATTGATTTAAAAGAAGACCTATCTGTATGTTAATTAAATTAACATTTTTATTTAAATCTTGATTATTATTTATCATAAAATTGCTCCATTGGGAATATGAATTTTGATTATCACTAAAATCAATATAATTCGAATTATTAATTTTAGAAAAAATTCCATTTAAACCTAGAAAAGGTCTAAATCTTTTATTTTTATATTCTGGAGCAAACAATATAGAGTAGTTAAGATAATAATCTAATGGGGTTGTATAATTACTATTGTAAATAGAACTTTTAAAGTTTGCCATAAAATATTTTTTTTCAAGCATGAAAAATGAGTTTAAACCTGTGATTTCGCCTTCTATAGATAAAGAATTTAAATTAAAACTAGCATTATTATAATATGATGTGAGATAGAAAGGTTCCAAAAATATTTCAAACCAATCTTTTTTATAATTTATTTTTAGACTATTAATATCATTTTGTTGAACTTTTATATAATCGTATATATAAGTTTTTGTAAATCGTTTTAATGTAAATGTTATATCATCAGAGAAGTTGTATGAAAAATCAAAATTAAACTTTGGTAGATTAAGTTCTATTTCGGATGGGTATATGTTGTTAAGCTGATTTTCATCATAAACTAAATCATCCGTATAATTATGGTCAAATTTATAAATAGAAAATTTGTAGACTCTATTTTTATGCTTTAATTGTGCAGAAAGTATATACTCATTTACTATTGTTTTTATTTTTAAAAATTCATTAGAATCAGTTAGATTTTCTATTGAATTTTGCTTTTTAAAAGTTTGTATTAAAAAATCTAATTTTGGACTTAGTGAGTATACCCCTTTAAAGTTTATCCAATTACAAAATCTATCTGAATTTAAATTATTATAAAAATTACCTCTACCATTTTGAAAAGAATTATTAAGCATAAAATTAAAAGTGTTTTTATAATTAGATTGTAATGTAATTCCAGCCAGATAATCTTCAGAATTTCTGCTATAGGAAGAGCTAGATTTTAATGGAATGATTGTATTTTCTTTATGATAAAGTATTGTTGAACTTAATAATAGATTCAAATCATCATTTATATGATGTTTTTTTGATAAATTAAAAAAGTAATTTTGCAGTGCATCACTATTAGAGTTAATTGATTGTAATCCATCATATTTTTTTGATTGAGCAACAAAAATTGTTTTCAAACTACTATCAATTACATTATCAATAAATATAACATTTTCATTAAAGGCATAATCTCCTCTATTATGTTCAAATGCAGTAGATGATATAGTATCTTTGATAAAATTATTTAAAAGAGGAGATATAATATAACTTCCAGTTGGTGCCATTATAGATCCATCAATTTTGATATCATACAAATTAATATCATCTAGATTATTAGGATTATATGTATTAATTAAAAAAGAAGTTGAATAATTAGGGTCAAATGTAAAATAATTATAGTCAAATGTAGGTTCATAAAAGTTTGATATATCTAATTCTGTATTTTGAGAGTTTGAAATTGAAAATAAAAAAACGATTAAAAATATATTTAAAATAAATCTATTCATCATCTTGTTGATTATTAGAAATTGATTTCTCTAAATTAAAAATATCTGATACAATCATTGCTTTAGGATTTTCAATGTCATGATTAACCCCATCATACAAAACAATGTCAGTTAATTCTATTATATCTTCTCTAGATATAGATTGATTTTTTTTAGAGTATTTTTTTATAATATCTCTACTTAAAATAAAACAATTTTCATTTTTTGAAACATCTGATAAAGAAAATATAATATTATATTTATACTGTTTAACTCTTCCTATATATTTTAATAAAATTGCTGATATGATGATGTCTTTATCTTTTAAAGTTTTATTATTATAAATGAGCTTTGCAATTCTAAGTGCATTATAAATTTTT
>CAZYFB010000058.1:0-7600 GCA_964646655.1 uncultured bacterium | reverse complement strand
TGAAAGTAAAATTTTAAAATGAACTCTTTAATCGATAGCTTATTATCATTATTATCATTTACAGAATTGCCTTATTCTATACTTGTTGTTGTGGCTATTCTCATTACTGGAATTCATATCTTTCTTTTGATGGCAATTTTTGCAACGCTTGCTGTTTATTTTGAGAGAAAAGTTTCAGCTTTTATGCAAGACAGATTAGGCCCTATGGAAGTTGGTCTTGTAGGTTTTAAAGGAGGAAGAAAATTTTGGGGTGGTATTGGTCAGACTGTGGCAGATGCTCTAAAGCTTTTAACTAAAGAAGATATTCTTCCAAACGATGCAGATAAAAAATTAATGATTTTAGCTCCATTTATAATTTTTATGGGAGCTCTATTAACTTTTATTGGTATACCATTTTCTGATGGTATTATTATTTCTGATTTCAATATTGGAATTTTTTATGTAGTAGCTACTAGCTCTATTGGTGTTATAGGTATTATTCTTGCTGGATGGTCATCTAATAATAAGTGGAGCTTGTACGGTGCAATGAGATCAGCTGCGCAGATTATAAGCTATGAAATTCCTTTAGGTTTATCTATACTGTTACCAGTATTAGTTGTTGGAAGTCTTGAAATGTCTGAAATAGTTGCCTGGCAAGCAGAGCATAGATGGTTTATTCTTCATAGCCCTTTCACATTTATTGCTTTTTTTATATTTTTTATTTCTGGTCTTGCTGAAACTAATAGAACTCCATTTGATATTCCCGAAGCTGAATCAGAGCTTGTAGCTGGTTGGATGACTGAATATTCAGGTTTTAGATGGGCAATTTTCTTTTTAAGTGAATATGCAAGCATGTTAATTATCTGCATACTCTCTTCAGTATTATTTTTAGGTGGCTGGTTATCCCCAATGACAATATTTAATATATTTCCTGATAGTTGGTTATTTTTTGATGGCCCTATATGGGGTATCTTTTGGCTTTTTTCAAAAGCATTATTTTTAATCTTTGTAATGATGTGGTTTAGATGGACATTTCCTAGATTAAGAGTTGATCAATTAATGCATTTATGTTGGAAAGTATTTATACCATTTGCATTAGCTAATTTATTTTTTGTAGCAATTTTGGAGTTAATATTTCTATGAGCGAACAAATAACAGCATATTTTAATAACATTGCAACTGGAGTTAAATCACTTATTACTGGTTTATCTTTAACATTTGAACATTTTAAAAATAAAAAAGAAAATGTTGCTACTTTGCAATATCCCCATGAAAAATTTCCAATACCTGAGAAAAAAATAGGTTTTGATCAGTCAGAGTATAATGTAATACGTTCAAGATTACATGTTGATATAGACGATTGTATTTCATGTAGAATGTGTGAAAGAGCATGTCCAGTTGATTGCATTAAGATAGAAGATGTGAAAGCTAAAAAAGGTGTTGAGTTTGATTATGGCCAAACAAGTAATGATACACAAAAAAAATTATTAGTTACTAGATTTACTATTGATATGACTGAGTGTATGTATTGCAATTTATGTGTTTATCCATGTCCAGAAGAATGTATATATATGGTTGGGGGACCTAACGAAGAGAAGCATGAAATTGATTATGAGTTCAGCCAATACAAAAGAGAAGGTCTAATCTTTGATTTTGCAAAAGCAGAAACTGAAGATCTAGTCAAAATGGGTGCTGATGACTATCTTAAAAAAGTAAAAGAAAAACAAGAAAATTTAATTAAAGGTGAAAGATTGCTTGGTTTAGAGACTGAGGTTGTAGAAGCTCCTCCTGTTTCAGAAATCCAAGCTCCAGTAATTAATGAACCTGTTGCAGCAACACCTGTTGCTGGTACTGACAACTTAACAATTAAATGTGTTGATATTATTGATGACATTAAGTTGAGAGCGGCAGCTAAAAAGGTATTCTTTAAATCTAAAAAAGCTGGTGAAGATGATATAACTAAAATAGATAAGATTCTTTCTGAAATTAAAGGAATGGATGGTTTTACAGCTGATTTAGAACAAAAATTAACTGCATTAAAACCTGCTCCAGTTGCAGCAGCTCCAGTTGCAGCAGCTCCAGCAGCTGCAGCACCAGCAGTGGCAGCACCAGTGGACAACTTAACAATTAAATGTGTTGATATTATTGATGACATTAAGTTAAGAGCGGCAGCTAAAAAGGTATTCTTTAAATCTAAAAAAGCTGGTGAAGATGATATAACTAAAATAGATAAGATTCTTTCTGAAATTAAAGGAATGGATGGTTTTACAGCTGATTTAGAACAAAAATTAACTGCATTAAAACCTGCTCCAGTTGCAGCAGCTCCAGCGGCAGCTCCACAAGAAGCGCAAGCAGTACCTGTTGAAAGTCCTGTTCAGGTTGGCTTGTTTGATATTAAAATTTTGAATGATATAGAAGATATTAAAACTAGAGCTAGTTTAAAGAAAATTTATATGGGTGCTAAAAAAGCATCAAAAAATACTTCAGATATAATTCCTGTTATGATTAACGAATTAGAATCTCAAAAGTTATTAACTGATGATATTAAAAATTTACTGGAAAGTACTCTTAAGTAATGGGTGAGCTTATATTTTTAGGTTTAATTACAGTTATTGCCACATCAGCAGTATGGGTTGTTGTTTCACCCAATTTAGTGCATTCAGCAGTTTCTTTGCTATTTACTTTATTTGGTGTTGCAGGTTTATATGTATTTCTTTTTGCTGATTTTCTGGCAGCAACTCAAGTTGTTATATATGTTGGTGGTATTTTAGTCTTAATTATTTTTGGAGTTATGCTAACAAATAAAATTGATAAACCTGTAATAGAATCTGTGAGTTCAAATAAAATTATAGGTGTTTTAATCTCAAGTTTTATATTTACGATTTTATCAATAGTAGTTATACAAACTAAATGGCCAATCATTGATACTGCTACTTCTGGACCTTCAACAGTTGAATTAATTGGAAGATTAATTTTGGGTAAATATTTATTACCGTTTGAATTAATTTCAATTTTATTATTAGCTGCATTAGTTGGGGCCGCTTTATTAGCTAGAAAAAAGACAATAACAGATAATATTGAAACTATTGATGATAAAGATGAAGATGTTGAAAATAATGATGATCAAGTTAAAAGTCATAATTCTAATGAAACTGAATTGAAAGATGAAGAGGATATCGATGGATAATCTTCAAATATATTTACTTCTATCTAGCCTGTTATTTTCGTTAGGCATTTATGCTGTTATATCTAGGCAAAACGCTGTAGCAATACTGATGGGAATAGAATTAATATTAAATTCAGCCAATATAAATTTTATTGCATTTAATAGGTTTACTTCAACACTATCACATCTTGATGGACATATTTTTGCAATGTTTATAATAGTTCTTGCTGCAGCTGAAGCAGCAGTTGCTTTAGCTATTATTATTAATTTATTCAAAAATATAGGTAGTGTTAATGTTGATGATGCTAAGGAGCTAAAAGGGTAATGGATTTAAATTTAATATTAGCTTTATCATTTTTATTTATTCCAGTTATATTATTTATATATCAACTATTTTTTGGTCATATCTTAAAACACGATACTTGGTACGTTTCAATTTTTGGTATAGGCTTAAATCTTGCGGTTGCATTAAGCTTTTTTTACAGAGTCTTTTTTAATAAACCAGAAACTGCTATCATACATAAAAGTGCTAATTGGTTATCTACAGGAAACTTTAATTTAGATTTAGGTGTTTCAATAGATAATATTGGAGCCATAATGCTTTTAGTTGTTTCCTTGGTGTCTTTCTTAGTTCATTTATATTCAAGCGAATATATGAGAGGTGATTCTAGATTTTCTAGATATTATGCCTATCTAGGTTTGTTTACTTTTTCAATGAATGGTATAGTGCTTGCTGATAGTATTACTATGATTTATATTTTTTGGGAATTAGTTGGTTTAAGCTCTTATTTAATAATCGGGTTTTGGTTTGAAAAAACTTCTGCAGCCTCTGCTAGTAAAAAAGCTTTTCTTACAAATAGGGTAGGTGATATTGGTATGTTTATTGGTATCATGATGATTTATTTTGTAGGTGATACTCATTCATTTAATTTATCTGATATAATTGAGAAAGTTAAGACAACTGAGATTGATTCTACCTATTTAACCGTAGCAGGTATTTTACTGTTTATGGGTGCTGTTGGAAAATCAGCTCAATTACCTCTTCATATTTGGTTGCCAGACGCTATGGCTGGACCTACACCTGCTAGTGCGATGATTCATGCTGCTACTATGGTTACAGCTGGTGTATATCTAACTATAAGAATATTTCCAATTTTAACTTTTGATGCTTTAACATACATTGCATTTACTGGGGCTTTAACTGCCTTGTTTGCGGCGATTATAGCTATCACTCAAAATGATATTAAAAAGGTTTTAGCTTATTCTACCGTAAGTCAGCTTGGTTATATGGTAATGGCCCTTGGTGTTGGTGCATATATGGCTGCATTTTTTCATCTTGTAACACATGCAATGTTTAAAGCATGTTTATTCTTAGCTAGTGGATCTGTTATTCATTCTATGCATCATAGTTTGCATGAGATGCATGATCATGATACCGATCCACAAGATATGAGAAATATGGGTGGATTAAAAAATAAAATGCCTCTTACATACTTTGGTATGTTAATTACAACTTTAGCTATAGCAGGTGTGCCATTCTTTTCAGGATTTGTATCTAAAGATGCAATTTTAGCAGGTGTTTTAGGTCATTATTTTGAATATGGTGGCATGACAATATTATTACCTATAGCAGGTTTTGGTGCTGCTGCTATTACAGCTTTTTATATGTTTAGATTAATATTCATGACATTTCATGGTAAACCTAAAAATGAAGAAATTTATAAGCATCTGCATGAATCACCCAAAGTGATGACGATCCCACTAATAGTTCTTTCATTGCTGTCATTAGCAATTTTTTATACAGGTACTATTAATCCACTATCTGATGGATCAAAAGGATGGTTTAAAAAAGCTGTTGGAAAAGGTTATAATTATGTAATTGAAGTAGATAATCATAATGATGTTCATGATAGTCATTCAGATACTCATAATCAAGATGAGTATTATAAAAAAGAGATAACTTTTACAGAACATGCTTACCATGCTGCACATGAAGCACACTATACAGCTATGTATCTATCGCTTGCTGTTGCATTTTTTGGTATTGCTTTATCAGCATTGTTTTATCTGTTTAAAAAATTAAATCCTGAAACATTTAGAAAAACATTTAACATTTTCAAACTTTATGATTTATCTAAAAATAAGTTTTATATTGATGAAATCTATTCAAATATTTTATATAAACCATTCATGTTTTGGTCTTACTTGTGTTCTAAAATTGATTGGGATTACTATGACCAAACTTTCATAGATTCAATTGGTAAAATTACACTTTTCTCATCAGAAAAGTCTGTCAAAGTCGATTACAATTGGTTAGATCAAAAAGTAGTTGACGGATTTGGAAAGTTAGCTAATTACTCAAGTTTAAAAATGAAAAAGCTCCAAGGTGGAGTTGTTCAAGCATATATACTTGGTGGTTTGGTAGCTATTATTCTAATAACTTTAATTGTACAACAAATATAGGGTGCTCTAATATGAATTCATCTATCTTATCATTATTAATTTTTCTTCCAGTTATGGGCGTAATGGGTATGTTAATTGTTGCTTTACTTGGCAAGCAAGGATTAATGAAAACTGAAAATAAAGATGTTTATAAATATATAGCATTGGCTGTAACAGGTGTACAAATGTTGTTAGCATTTTTCTTATATGCTAATTTTGATCCTACATTATCTGTTACTCAGTCTCCATTTACTGTTCAATTTGACTGGATTCCAAGTTTTAATATTGAGTATTATATTGGTGTTGACGGGCTGAGTATGCCTATGGTGATACTTGCAGCTTTACTATCATTTTTATGTATTGTGATAAGTTGGAATGTTGAAAAACATGTCCTTGGTTATTTTTCATTATTCTTATTATTAGATGCAGGAATGATGGGTGTATTCTTATCATTGGACTTTTTCTTATTTTATATTTTCTGGGAAGTCATGCTCTTACCCATGTATTTTTTAATAGGTATGTGGGGTGGACCACAAAGACATTACGCAGCTATTAAATTTTTCTTGTATACTTTATTTGGATCTGTGTTCATGCTGTTAGGAATGTTAGCTTTATATTTTTACGCTCCTGGTGGTAATTCATTCAATTTAATACAATTAATTACTCAAGCTCCGCAAATAGATGCTTCACTATGGGGTTTTGATATGAGATTTTTAATATGGATTGCGTTATTTATCGGTTTTGCTATAAAGGTTCCTGTATTTCCTTTCCACACATGGTTGCCATTAGCTCATGTTGAAGCACCAACAGCAATTTCTGTTATTCTTGCTGGAGTATTATTAAAAATGGGTACCTATGGATTTTTAAGAATAAGTTACCCCCTGTTGCCAGAAGAGGCAGTTAATTTTTCTTTTATGATGGCGCTATTAGGTGTTATAAATATTATATGGGGAGCATTAAACGCTATTGCTCAAATTGATTTAAAGAAAATGATAGCATACTCTTCTGTTAGTCATATGGGTTATGTTTTGCTTGGTATGTCTGGTATTGTGGGAACTGAATCGGTAGGAGCTGAAGCTGGTATGAATGGTGCTGTGATGCAGATGTTTAATCATGGAACAATAACTGCAATGCTATTTACATTAGTTGGTGTATTGTATGATCAAGCTCACCACAGATGGATTGTTTACCCAATGGATTATAAGGATTCAGAATTAGCTGGTAAATTAGGTTTTGGTGGTCTTGCTTCAAAATTACCAATTTTTAATGGATTTATAGTCCTTGCATTTTTTGCTGGATTAGGGTTACCTGCATTATCTGGATTTATAAGTGAAGCTATGTGTTTTATAGGAGGATTTGGAAGTTTTAGGGTATTAACAATAATTGGGACTCTAGGTATTTTACTAAATGCAATTTATTTTTTAAGAGCTTATCAAAGAATTTTCCTTGGACCTTTTAATGAAAAGTATTCTGATTTAAAAGATATGAGTTTTAGAGATATGGCCGTTATTATTCCGTTAGCATTTTTAACATTATTATTTGGTGTATATCCACAACCTTTATTAGAAATAATGAGACATTCGATGAGTAAGCTTATATTGCTTGTTCAACCATTTATATAAGGTAGATTATGGAATATTTAAGCAACATAAATAGTTTAACATCTTATTTACCTGAGTTAATGATTGTAATAACAATTCTTGCTGTTTTTATTATGGAATCAATATCAACTTACAGGCCTTTAACCTACATTACTACGATTATTGGTTTGATTTTTGCAGGTGTATTGCTTATGATTTCATCTTCATCTACAAATTTATTGTTTGAAGGTATGATTATTAATGATTCCTTAGCTATTTTCTTCAAATGGCTAATCTTATTATCAACTTTATCTATAGTTTTAATATCTCGTGATGATGGATCTGTTCTTGATGAGGTTAAGGGTGAATATTATGCAATGCTGTTAATTATTACTCTTGGTATGTTTGCTATGGTTTCTGCTAAGAATCTATT
>CAZYFB010000057.1:0-7713 GCA_964646655.1 uncultured bacterium | reverse complement strand
TAGAAAATATGCATAGCCCATTTCTAATGAAAGATATGAATAAAGCTATAGAAAGAGTTTTGTTAGCAAAAAATTCAAATCAAATTATTTTAATTATTGGAGATTATGATACAGATGGAACTACTGCCGCTTCAGTTCTTCAACGATATTTTAAATCTATAGGAATAAAAAGTTATTTTTATATTCCCCATAGGCAGAAAGAAGGATATGGAGTTTCTAACACCGCAATAGATTATGGAATAAAAATTGGAGCAAGTCTTATTATTAGTTGTGATTGTGGCATAACAGCAGTTGAACAAATTGATTATGCAAATGAAAATGGAATTGATTTTATTATAACTGATCACCATAAACAAAAAGAAGTATTACCAAATGCCCATGCTATTTTAAATCCAAACCAACATAAATGTAATTATCCTTTTAAAGGATTGTGTGGAGCTGGGGTTGCATTCAAATTATGTCTGGGTATTAATGAAAATTTGAACAATAGTCAAGATCATATTTATCAACTTTTAGATTTAGTTGCCATTGCAACTACTGCGGATGTTATGCCTGTGCTAGATGAAAATAGAATTATCATTAAAGAAGGAATGAAACTTATTAAAAATGGTAATAATAAAGGAATAAAATCATTACTCAATGTTTCTAATCTCAATAATCCTGGGCTAACTGTGGGAAAATTATCATTTTGGTTCATCCCTAAAATCAATGCTGCTGGTAGGCTAGGTGATGCTTCAAGGGCAGTTAAATTATTTACTACTGATAATCCTCAATTGGCAAATGAAATTGCGATGGATTTAGAAAATGAAAACAATAAAAGAAAAGAAATTACTATTCAACATGAAAATGAAGCAGTTCAAATGATTAATGCAAATATTGATATTGAATCAACAAAGGTAATTGTTTTATACAGTGAAAATTGGCATTTTGGAATCGTAGGTATTGTTGCTTCAAGAATTAAAGAATTATATAATAGACCAACTATAATTATGACTGAAGAAAAAGGAATCTACAAAGGATCATGTAGAAGTATTGCAGATTATGATATTGTGGAAGCTCTTAATCAATGTTCTAATTTATTAGATAATTATGGTGGCCATCCAATGGCAGCTGGATTAAGCATTAAAGAGGAAAATATAAAAGCATTTAATCTTGCAATAAATGATCATGCTAATAAATCTATTACAAAAAGTTTAATTCCTTCAATATTAATTGATTATGAATTAAATCTATCAGAAATTAATAATAGATTTCTTAATTTTTTAAACTATTTAGAGCCATTTGGCCCAGGTAATCCAAAACCTGTTTTTGTAACAAAAAATTTAGATGGAATAAATGATGTCAGGTTACTTGGTCAAGAAAGAGAAACACTAAAGTTTAAAGTATATAGTAATGATTTAGAGCTTGATGTGATTGGATTTAGAATGTTAGAACATTATGAAAAGTTATTAAGTGGTAAGAAAATTGATATTGTTTACACAATTGATAAAAATCATTGGAATGGGCAAGTATCAATTCAGTTAGTTTTAAAGGATATTATATATAGTGAATAATAAAAAAATAAATTCTTATATTATTGGAATGGGATATTATGCCCCAGAAAATATAATTGATAATGAATATTTTACTCAATACATGGACACTTCTGATGAATGGATTTCAGAAAGAACAGGTATTAAGCAACGAAGATTTGTAAATCCAGGACAAGGACCTGCAGATATAGCTATTCCTGCTGTTGAAATGGCATTAAATAATGCTAAGTTAACTGTCAATGATATTGATTTTATTATTTTTTCTACTTCAACACCTGATTATTATATTCCTGGATCTGGATGTATACTTCAAGAAAAAATGAACTTTCCAACAATCGGTGCTCTTGATATTAGAAATGCTTGTTCAGGTTATATATATGCTCTATCAATTGCTGACCAATTTATTAAAAGTCAAACTTATAACAATATTTTGGTAGTTACTGCTGAAGTTCAATCCACACTTATGAATTTAACAAATACTGGACGGAATACGTCTGTAATTTTTGGAGATGGTGCAGCAGCAACAATATTAAGTGCAACTGAGCTTGATGAAGGCATTTTATCTACACACCTCCATAGTGAAGGAAAGTATTTGAATGAGTTATGGGTAGAATCTCCCTCAAGTAAATCAAAACCAATGTTAAGTAAAGAAATTTTAGATCAAGAAAAACATTATTTAAAAATGAATGGAAAAGAGGTTTTCAAGCATGCTGTAAAACGTTTTCCTGAAGTTATCATTGAAGCTCTAGAACATAATAATCTTGATGTAAATGATATAGATTTATTAATTCCACATCAAGCAAATGTTCGTATTTCAAAAATGATACAAAAAAAACTTGGTCTTTCAGATAATCAGGTTATTTCAAACATTCATAACTATGGCAATACCACTTCAGCATCTATTCCAATTGCATTGTGTGAAACAATAAATAATGATAAATTATGTAAAGGAGATACTTTAGTATTAGCAGCCTTTGGATCAGGATTTTCCTGGGGTTCAGTAATACTAAAATGGTAAAAATATGAATTGGATTTATTTTAACGAAGAACATTTAATGCTTCAAAAAATGGTGCGAGAATTTGCACAAAATGAAATTAAACCTCTTGCACAAAAAATTGATTCTGAAGGTATATTTCCTCAAGAATCAATTAATAAGATGGCTGAGTTAGGATTAATGGGAATTCCATGGGATACAAAATATGGTGGAAATAATATGGATACATTGTCTTTAGTCATCGCAGTAGAAGAGATAGGTAAAGTTTGTGCATCTACTGCTGCCACTATGATGGCACACACAAGTTTAGGCACAGCACCTATAGCAGTTTTTGGAACTGATAAACAAAAAGAAAAATACTTGCCTGATTTAGCATCAGGAAGAATGATAGGGTCGTTTGGTTTAACTGAACCAAATGCAGGTTCTGATGCAGGAAATACACAGACAACAGCACAATTACAGGGTGATAAATTTATTATAAATGGACAAAAAGCATTTTGTACCAGTGCAGGTGTCGCTGGAATTATAATTTTAACAGCAAAGCTAATTGAAAATGGTGAAGATAAAGGAATTGGTGCTTTTATCGTTGAGGCGGGGACTCCAGGCTTATCTGTTGGAAGTCCAGAAAAGAAAATGGGATGGCGTGGTTCAGACACTAGATCGGTATTTTTTGAAAATCTAGAAATACCAAAAGAAAATTTACTTGGCTCTCCATCAAAAGGGTTTAAGCAATTTTTAAACACCTTGGTTGGTGGTAGAATTACAATTGGCGCATTATCTTTAGGTACGGCTCAAGGTGCTTATGAGCTTGCTTTAAAATATTCTAAAGAACGTGAAGCATTTGGTAAACAAATTAATAAATTTCAGGCAATCAGTTTTAAGTTGGCAGATATGGCAACTTCAATAGAAGCCGCAAAGCATTTAGTATATCATGCAGCCTGGTTAAAAGATAATAATCAACCTGTTATTAAAGAAGCTGCAATGGCTAAGTTGTTCGCCAGCGAAACAGCAATGAAGATTTGCACTGAAGCTATACAAGTTCATGGCGGATATGGATATATTAAAGAATATGACGTTGAACGTTTCTTTAGAGATGCAAAAATTCTTGAAATTGGTGAAGGTACAAGTGAAATCCAAAGAGTGATTATATCAAAATCAATTTTAAATTAAAATGGAATACGAAATTATCAATAATATTGATAAGCAGTATAATTTTAAAGAAGATACCATTGATAATATCATAACTAGCATATCAAAAAAAGAAAATAAAAAATTTAACTCTTTAAATATTATTATCAGTAACGATTCACATTTAAATCATTTAAAAAAAGAATATTTCAATAAAGATCATTTCACTGATATTATTACATTTAATTTAGAAGATAAGGGTCATCCAATAGAAGGGGAAATTTATATAAGTATGGATCGTATTGAAGAAAATTCAAATGATTTTGGTAATAGTTTTGAAAGTGAATTTAAAAGAATTTTCATTCATGGATTATTACATTTATTTGGATATAATGATCAAACTATTGATGAAAAAAAGAATATGACTAAACTAGAAGATTATTACTTGAATAAATATAAAGCTAAAATTATATCATAATTATGTACATATACATTCTCATATTATTTGCATGTTTACTATTATTATCTGCTTTTTTTTCTAGTTCTGAAACAGCCTTTTTAAATCTAAAGTATCATAGAAAAAAAGTTCCTGATGAAATAGTCCAGTTTGCAAATAAACCAAAAAGATTATTAATTGGCCTTCTTTCAGGAAATACAATAATTAATATTTGCATTGCATTTTTAGGTGCATATTTTGTTCATCATCTAACTAAAGAATTTATCATATCAGAAACTTTATTATTATTTATTGATATTGTATTTTTATCATTAATACTTCTAATTTTTGGAGAAGTAGTTCCAAAAGTATTTGCAATGCGAAATTCCATGAAAGTAGCACAATTTGCTTACTTACCATTAAAAATTATTTTTACACTTTTCAAACCAGTAATTTTTTTATTTCATAAAGTGACAATACTATTTAATTCATTAATAGGTGTTAAAGATGAAAAAATATTTGATTCAGAAGAAGAATTAAAAATTTTAGCTGAGTTAAGTGAAGAGGAAGGTATGCTTGAAGAAGAAGAGTCAGAAATGATACAATCAATTATTGAATTCAATGATAAAGTGGCTGGAGAAATTTTAATACCGCGTGTTGATATAATTGGTATTAGTGAAAGTGAAAGTTTAGATGCTGCGATGGATTTAATTAGTAAAGAGCAATTTTCAAAAATTCCAGTTTACGTTGATAATATGGATAATATCACTGGTATATTACATGCAAAAGATTTGGTTCCATATTTAACAGGCTCTAGGCCAAACATCAGCTTATCATCAATAGCTAAAACACCTTTTTTTGTACCTGAAAATAAACCAATTGATGAATTATTAAATGATTTTAGAAATAAAAAAACCAGCATTGCTATTGTTGTAGATGAATGGGGAGGTACTGAAGGATTAATAACAGTAGAAGATATTGTTGAAGAGGTATTAGGAGAAATAAGAGACCCATATGATATTGAACAGAATTTAATTAACAAAATTGAGAATGCCACTTATATGGTAGATGCCAAAATTTCCATTTATGATTTACAAGAGGCAATTGATATTACGTTTCCTGATGATAGAGATTATGACACTTTAGGAGGGTTTATTTTAAATCAATTGCAAGATATACCAAAAAAGGGTGACTCTGTTACATTTAACTCAAATATCTTTACAGTTAAGAGTATTTCTAAAAATCGTATTGGTGAAATCAAAGTTATAAGAAATGAAAACAAAACTTGAAGATTTAATTAAAACTCTTAAAACATTAAGAGATCCTGAGGGTTGTGATTGGAATAGAGGTCAGACTCATGAAACACTTATACCTTATTTGCTTGAAGAAACTTATGAAGTAATAGAGGCAATTGAAAATAAGGATTTTGAATTATTAAAAGAAGAATTAGGTGATTTGCTATTACATATTATTTTTCAAGCAGAACTAGCAGATGAAAAAAATAAGTTTAACATTTATGATTCAATTTTAAATATAAATCAAAAATTAATTAATAGAAAACCCCATATATTTTCAGATTCAAATGATGATCAATGGAAACTAGGTAAATGGGAAAAAGCTAAAAAAATTGAAAAGAATCGTAAGAGTGTATTAGAGGGTGTTCCCAAAGCTTTACCTTCATTGACTAAAGCTAGAAGAATTCAAGAAAAAGCAGCTGGTGTTGGTTTTGATTGGGATAACTTAGATAATGTATTTGAAAAAATATATGAAGAGCTGGATGAATTAAAAGAAGCTATAAACAGTAACCATAAAAATAATATTAAAGATGAATTAGGTGATGTTCTTTTTTCTATTGTTAATCTTAGTAGACATATTCAGTGTGATCCAGAACTATCATTAAGTCAATCAACAAATAAATTTATTTATAGATTTCGATTATTAGAAGAATACATGGAAACTCAAAATTTAAATTTTAATGACCATAATCTTTCAGAGTTAGATTTGTTATGGAATAAAATCAAACAAAAATTATCATCTAACTAAGAATTTCATTTACCAGCAATACAACATCTAGTACATTAATAACGTTATCATCATTCATATCACCATTCAAATCAATTTCAGACCCTAAGGCCATATTAACCACCAAAATCACATCAAGCACATTTAAAATTTCATCACCGTTTATATCACCCAATATTGGCTGGTAATCAAATGCATCAATTGCATATTTTTGAGCTCTAGCAATCATAACATTATTACCTGGATAATTATAATTCCATACTTCTTCTAATCCATAGGTTACTTCATAAATTTCAGCGTCATCTGCAACTGTTATAAGTGTATTTCCATTAGGCAGTCTAAATGCACCACTTTGAACATTTGAATGAAATCCCGCTCCAGGGTGATATACCCAAGTTGGCTCTTCTGGACCAAATGAATCTGTGCTAGAAATATCATAATTTCCGTCTTCCATTAATGGCGGTGAAAATTCTACTGCTGCAGATTGATTTCCATTATGTCTATTATTAAAACAAATTAAATTACCTTCTCCAGGATATCCATCAGGTATCCAGTTTATACTATGTTGATCATCTAATATTTGACTTGCATTATTTCCTCTGTTGTAAATTTGAGGATTTCCCCAACGATACAAAAAATCACCACCTTTACCTGAATTTCCACCTTCATGTGAAGCTGCTTCTTCTGTTGTAGTACTATGATCAATAATATATATTTCACTCATAAATCTTGATGAAATTGCAATTTGATCAAGATTTTCATTATAGTCAATTGCATTGACATGAATCCAATCAGCATTAGATCCGCCAGGTCCATTTCCACTTCCCACATTACCTTGATTAATATTTATTAATTCAGGATGATCTTCAACATTGCCATATGTTGCTCCATAATTTGCACCTCTTTCTTGAACCATATGATCCCATATATGCCACTCCCAAACTATATTATTAGTATAAGGCTCCACTTCAAGTATTGCTGTTCCCCACATTTGATTTAACGGATTATCAATTGAACCTGGAGTTCTTCCCATTGCATAAGCTTCAGTAGTAGTAAAAGCTTCCCACGCAACCATTAAAATATTGTGCCCCCCATTACCATCAGGTACAGGCTCGACATCATGATGATGTTGATATTGTTGATTTGATAATTCAAAATCCCATAAAATGTTACTATTCCAATCAACAAATTGGACTCCTCCACCAACACCACCTGAATCCATTGTAGGATCTGGTACTCTATATGGATAAACTAGAATACAATTTTCTAAACCAGGTTCATCTCCTTGCAATAAATATGGCATACTAGCTGGTCCTCTGTCATGAGTCCATGAATGTACTGTTTGTTGATTATTGTCAATAAGAAGTGTTTGCGCGCCACTATTTGGATTTCCTGCTTGAGGTGTAAATAATGTGTATCCTTCAAAAACCTCTTGTGAAAAGTAAGTGTTAAAAATAAATGATAATGTAATTAGAAAAAATTTCATTTTATGGTTCCCAGTTTTATGTTACTAAAATTTATAATATAATTGTTCAAACATACTTATAAATTAGTGTAATAGTATGTTACAAAAAAGATAGTATTACTTTTTTTAAAATAA
>CAZYFB010000056.1:0-7829 GCA_964646655.1 uncultured bacterium | reverse complement strand
AAGAAACATTTTTTTCTACAACTAATTCAGTCACAATTAAAAGATCTTATTATAGTTCTTCAAAAAATGACTAATAAAGATTTAGATATAATAAGATGGATTACATTTACTAAGCATAGTCAACTAAATAGTTTTAAAATAAATATATTAGAATCAGATTTTAAAAAATTTATAAAAGAAACACTCTTTAAAAATTATAAATCTTTTTTAATGTGTTCTGCAACTTATACCATCAATAATTCATTTGATTATTTTTTTACTAAAATTCCTCTGAAATGCGATGAGAATATTAATGTAAAAACAAATATTTATAAATCACCTTTTTTATATAGTGAACAAGCAAAATATTATTTTTTTAACAAGTCAATCGATATTAATTCTAGTGATTATATAAATGAAGTAGCTTCACAAATTTCAAAGATCAATAAATCTTTGCAAAAAAAAGTTCTTGTTCTTTGTACGTCATATAAGCAAGTCAATGCAATTTCAAACAGTTTATTTAATAACCATTCTATTGATAAAAACGAA
Source organism: uncultured bacterium (assembly GCA_964646655.1). GTDB lineage: Bacteria > Fidelibacterota > Marinisomatia > SCGC-AAA003-L08 > D37C17 > TMED6. Next base: position 7,301 of record CAZYFB010000056.1, on the reverse strand, counting down.
ATTTTAATTCAAACTTCAAAGTTTAGTAAAAAGAAACTATTAGAAAGATATATTGCATCAAAATCTAGCATATTAGTTGCAACATCAACTTTTTGGGAAGGTGTTGATTTGCCTGGCGATTTATTGGAAATATTATTTATTTTGAGGATTCCATTTGGAAATCCATCTAATCCGTATAATTTACATTTTTCAAACCAAATAGAAAGTTATGGCGGTAATTCATTTTATGATATGCAATTACCAGAGTCAATATTAAAATTAAAACAAGGAGTTGGTAGATTAATTAGATCAGATAAAGACTCTGGAGTATGCATTTTAACAGATCCTAGGCTTTCAAATTCAAGATATGGTAAATATATCATTGATGAATTAACATCAAATCCAGAGTTTTATTCACATATTGATGAAATTTTTAATGATATAGATAATTTTTTAGGTTAATAGGTTGACTTTTTTATAAGTTTAATCCAAATTTTTAAGGAATTTATGAAAGTTTTAATCACAGGGCATGATTTAAATATTAAAAATTTAGTTGATGTAGCTAGAAATGGTTACAAAGTTGAGTTATCTAATGAATCAATATCCAAAATAAATGATTGTAGAGAATTAGTAGAATCAAAAATTAACGCTGGTGAGATAATGTATGGAATTAATACAGGTATTGGTGAGTTTTCAGAAACTATACTTAATCCAGATCAAATCAAAGATTTTCAAAGATATCTAATTTATAATCATTCTGCAGGTATTGGTGATCCTGCTCCAGTTGAACATATAAGAGCTGCTATGTTAAGTAGAATTAATGTCCATGCTAAGGGAATGTCTGGTTGTAGATTAAAAATCACTAAAACATTAGTAGACATGTTAAATAAAGGTGTAACTCCTCAAGTATGTACTAAAGGTTCTGTTGGAGCATGTGGTGATTTAGCTCCTATGTCTCAAATAGCATTAGTTCTGCTGGGTGAAGGTAAGGCTTATTATAATAATGAATTGTTTGATGGTAAGGAGGCATTGAAAAGAGCAGGAATAGAAGTTCCTGGCCTTGAAGCAAGAGATGGACTTGCTGTTATAAATGGTTCAAATTTATTAACATCAATGTCAGCTCTTTTTATAAATGATACTATTAATTGGATTAAACATGCAGAAATTGCAGCTGCTATGTCTTATGATGCATTATTAGCTAATCCTGGTCCTTTAAATCATTTAATTCATAAAGTAAGAGGTTTTTCTGGAGCTATAAAATCAGCATGTGCTTTAAGAAAAAATTTAAAAGGTGGTGATTTATATGAAAGGAAAATTAAAACAAAGTTACAAGATGCATATTCTCTAAGGTCAACACCTCAAGTCATTGGTGCAGTTATTGATACAATTGATTATTGTACAAAACAAGTTGAAATAGAGTTGAATGGAGTTGGTGATAATCCAATCTTTTTTATTAAAGAAGGCATACAATTATCAGGAGCCAACTTTCAAGGCACGCCTGTATCATTACCATTAGATAATTTGGGTGCCGCAGTAACAATGGTTTCTGTTTTATCAGAAAGAAGAATGAATAGATTAAATAATCCTGCATTAAGTAATGGATTGCCAGCTTTCCTTACAAAAGGCGCTGGAATGTTTTCTGGTCTCATGTTGAGTCAATATACAGCAGATATGCAAATAGTTGAACAGAGAATCTTATCAGCACCTGCAAGTATACAATCCATTCCTGCAGCTGCTGATCAAGAAGATTTTGTATCAATGGGTATGAATACTGCATTAAAAAATAATCAAATTTTAGAAAACGCTTATGGAGTTTTAGGTATAGAGTTAATGGCTGCAGCTCAAGCGCTTGATTTTAGAAAACATAAATTTGGAAATGGCGTTAAAATTGCAAAAGATGTAATTAGGAAATATGTTGATTTTCTTGATATTGATAGACCATTATATGAAGATCATAATAAAATGAAAAAATTAGTACAAGATTGTGATATTCTTAATCAAGTAGAATCTAAACTTGGAAATTTATATGAGGAGTAATTATGAAATTTAAAGAAAACTTAACTTTTGATGACGTTTTAATGGTTCCACAGTATTCCGACATTTTACCAAGAGAAGTTAATTTAAGAACAAAAATTACAAAAAATATATCACTCAATATTCCACTTTTAAGTGCAGCTATGGATACGGTTACTGAAAGTAAATTAGCTGTTGCATTAGCTAGAGAGGGTGGAATTGGAATTATACATAAAAATTTATCAATTGAAGAACAATGTGCCGAAATTGATAAGGTTAAGCGATCTGAAAGTGGTATGATTTTAGATCCTGTTACAATAGAATCCTCAAAATCATTAGAAGATGCACTTTATATTATGTCAAAATATCATATTTCTGGTGTTCCTGTAGTTGATAGTGGAAAACTGAAAGGTATTCTAACTAATAGAGATATAAGATTTGAAACAAATTTAGGTTTAAGTGTATCCGATAGAATGACAGATAATAATCTTATTACTGTTAAAGAAGGTACTACTTTAGATGAGGCAAAAGAAGTTTTACAAAAACATAGAGTAGAAAAACTTTTGGTTATAAATAATAGTGGTGCATTAACAGGTTTAATAACTGTTAAGGATATTTTGAAAAAACAAAATTTCCCAGATGCTGCAACTGATAAGCATGGAAGATTATTAGTTGGTGCAGCAGTAGGGATTGATACTGATACACCAGAGAGGGTTACAGAGTTAATTAACAATAATGTAGATATTATAGTTATTGACACAGCTCACGGCCATTCGAAATCTGTAATGGACATGGCTAAAACTATTAAAAAATCACATTCAAATGTTGATTTAATTGTAGGTAATATTGCATCAGCCAGCGCTGTAGAATCCTTAATTGATTGTGGCGCAGATGCGGTAAAGGTAGGTATTGGGTCTGGTTCAAGTTGTACAACAAGAATTGTTGCAGGTGTAGGTGTACCTCAACTTTCATCCATAATAAATGCTTATGAAGTAGCAAATAAAAAAAATATTCCAATAATTTCAGATGGAGGAATGAGATATTCAGGTGATATTGCAAAATCTTTAGCAGCTGGTTCTAATGCAGTTATGTTAGGAAGTATATTTGCAGGTACTGATGAAAGTCCAGGTGAAATTATATTATGGGAAGGCAGAAGTTATAAAACTTATAGAGGAATGGGTTCTATATCTGCCATGAAATCAGGAAGTAGTGATAGATATTTTCAAAAGGGTACTAAAAATAAAAAATTGGTACCTGAAGGAATTGAAGGAATGGTCCCTGTTAAAGGACCTCTATCAGAACTTGTTCATCAATTATTAGGAGGTATACGTTCTTCTATGGGTTATTGCGGAGCAAGAACTATAAAAGATTTTGTCAAAAAAGTTGAATTTATTAAAATTACCAGCTCTGGAATTGTTGAGAGCCATCCTCACGATATTGATGTGACTAAAGAAGCTCCAAATTATAGAAAACCTTATTAGCGTTTATTTTAAATTATTTAAGTGCTTTGAAATTTTAGCTTTTTGATTTGCAGCTTTATTTTTATGAATAATACCCTTAGATGCAACTTTATCAATAGCAGAGAAAGCTGAGTCAGCAGCTGCAGATGCATCTTTCTTTTTTGTTTCAGAAAGAACTTTTTTTGTTACAGATTTTACAATTGATTTATAATGTTTATTCTTAGCGTTAGCTTTCCTTGATTGTCTAACTCTTTTTAAAACTGTTCCTTTTGCGCTCATTCTATCCTCTTAATTTATATAATGAATATTAGGATTCAAATATACCTAAGGTCCTCTTTAAATAACAAATAATATTATTGTTTAATGCATCCAATCATTTTAACTTATATTCAAATATAGAAAGATTTTTATTATGGCTGACGACAACGTTTTAAATTCAATTAATATTTTCTCTGAACTATCCAACAAAGAATGTTCTAAATTACAAAAATTTTTCAAACCTAGAAATTATCTTAAAAATAGTATGATAATTCTTGAAGAAGAGTACGGAGATTTAGTATTTCTTGTTCAATCAGGTACAATTAAAATCACTAGAGTTAATGATGAAGGTAAAGAAGTGATACTTGCACTCTTAGGTCCTGGTGAAATTTTTGGTGAACTAGCTATATTGGATGGAGAAGCTAGATCAGCAAATGCCTTAGCTCAGGAAAATTGTCAATTATTAGCTATAAATAAAGAAGATTTTTTAGAAATTTTAAAAAATAATTTTTCAATTTCATATAACTTAATGTGTGAATTAGCTAAAAGACTTAGAAAATCAGATCAACAAATTGAGGCACTTTCATTATCTGATGCAGAGCATAGAATAGGTGTTTCATTGCTTAATTTAGCTGAAGATATGGGTGTCATAAGAAAAGGTAAGGTTACCATTCAAAATCTTCCCTTTCAGCAAGATATTGCAAATATGGCTGGCACCTCAAGAGAAACTGTATCAAGAGTTCTTAAACTTCTAGAAAATAAAAATATGATTTCAAAAGTTGGCCATACTCTTGTTATTCCAGATTATACATTTTTTAAACAGATATTTGGTAAATCTATTTAGTTTTTTTACCCGAAATGACTTCAGATATTATAAATAATCTTAAAATCAAAGATAGTAGGACTATTTCGCGTTCTATTTCTATGGTTGAAAATAAACAAGATGGGTATCTAGATCTTTTGTCAAGTATCTTTTCACATACTGGAAATGCATATAGAATAGGTATAACTGGCCCACCAGGATCAGGTAAAAGCACCTTAACTGATCAATTAGTAAAGGTAATTTTAAATCAAAAACTTTCAGTGGCAGTTATTGCTATTGATCCAAGTAGCCCTTTTAATGGAGGTGCAATTCTAGGTGATAGAGTAAGGTTTGTTAATGATTTTAAAAATATTAATACATTTTTTCGTAGCATGTCAACAAGAGGATCTCAAGGAGGTTTAGCTAATTCAACTAAATTAGTGGCAGATATTTTTGATGCATCAGGATTTGATCTAATAATATTTGAGACTGTTGGTGTTGGTCAGGTTGAAATTGATATAATTGAAGCAGCTGACACAGTGGTTGTAACCTTGGTACCAGAATCTGGAGATGATATTCAAATGATGAAAGGTGGTTTAATGGAAATTGCTGATTTATTTGCAATTAATAAATCAGATAGACAGGGTGCAGATAGATTATATACCTCTTTAAATAAAGCATTAGAGCTTAATGATAATGACAACTGGAAACCTTCTATTACTAAAACTATAGCAACATCGGGAGAAGGTATTGAGTCACTTTATAATAATGTATTAAAACATAAAAAATTTATTAATTCTTCTAATAAACGTTTTGAAAAATTAAATCAAAGATACATAAAAACTGTTAAATCCTATGTTAGTGATATACTTATTGATAAGTTTTGGTCTATTGAAATTGATAATCTTTTATCTAAACAGCTTAAACTTGAATTCAATAAAAGATTATCTCCCTTTGAAATTGCAAATCATCTTATCAAAAAATGAGTAAAAATTCTCATATGACATTCATTGATCACTTAGAAGCTTTAAGGTGGGTTCTAATAAGGTCATTTATTTTTATAGGTGTAATTATGTTTGTATCTTTTGTTTATTCAAATGACATACAAGATTTTATTATGCAACCTTTGTATAAAATGAATTTATCAAATTTTAATCTTCAGGATATTAAAATAACGAGTCCATTTGTAGTAAAGATTATAATAGCTGTTTTTTCATCTATAATAGTATCATTTCCGTATTTTGTTTTTGAGTTTTTAAAATTTATTTATCCTGCTATTTCAAAATTATCAAAATTGTATTTAATAAATATATTTATTTTATTATTTTTATTTTTTTATATTGGCTGTGCCTTTGGATATTTTTATTTATTTCCAAGTACAATCTCTTTCTTTGTTGGTTTAGTTGATTCTACAATAGAATTTAATCCTGAGAGATTAAACTATATTTTTTATTCATTCTGGCTTATAATTGTAAGTGGTTTTATATATCAGTTACCAATAATCTCATTAATTTTAACTAAATTAGGTATTATAAATTATGAATTTTTAAAACAAATGCGCTCTATCGCATTTATTGTTTTTTTGGTTTTTGGTGCAGTTATTAGTCCGCCTGATCCCTTAAGTCAATTATTAATAGCAATGCCTTTATATTTATTGTATGAACTTGGCATAATGATTAGTTATTTTTTTAGAATAGATAAATGAAAATTTTTTTAGATAAAATATCAGTACCAATTAAATCAAACTTAGATGAATTTGACAAACACTTTGATTCATCTCTTGAATCTGAAGTTAAAACAATTAATACTATAGTAAAATATCTGGTTAGAAAAAAAGGTAAAAGATTAAGACCTCGACTATCATTGCTTTCTGCAAAAATTTGTGGTGATGTAAATATTAAAACATACAAAGTTGCTTCCTTATTAGAAATATTACACGTAGCAACTCTTGTGCATGATGATGTTGTAGATGAGTCTGATCTTAGAAGAGGTTGGCCCTCTGTAGGTAGAATATGGAAAAATAAATTAAGTATATTGGTGGGAGACTATCTTTTTTCAAAAGCTTTGACAAACATGGCTGAAATCGAATCTATGGAATCAGTCAAGATTCTAGCAAATTTAGCTTCAAGATTAAGTCAAGGTGAAATATTGCAAATTGAAAAAGCTTTAAGTAAAAATATGACAGAGGATGTTTATTTTAAGATGATTAGTGATAAAACTGCCTCATTGTTTTCAGCTTCTTGTAAATTAGGAGCAATAACTGCAACAAACAATTTAGATAAGATAAAATCACTGCAAAATTTTGGTGAATATTTAGGTTTAGGGTTTCAAATAAAAGATGATTTATTTGACCTGGTAGGTAATATTGGAAATACAGGCAAACCATCGGGTTACGACCTTAAAAGAAATCTTTTGACTCTTCCTTTGATTTATATTTTAAATAATAAAAGTTCAATCAGCAAAAAAACTTTCAAGCTTAAGTTAAAATTTTTGTTAAGAAATAATAAGTTTACAGAAATTAAAAATTTAATTATTAATGAAGGTGGCATAGAATATGCTGAAAATAAATTATTAGATATTTCTAGAAAGGCTAGATTTGAGCTTGAAACTTTTGAAGAATCAGATATTAAAGATGCTATGATTGAAATATTAGAATTTAATTTGATTAGAAATGTATAAATGAAAAATTTTTTTAATATTGCAAATTCATTATCATTTTTAAGGATAATTTTATCGATTCCATTATGGTTTATCTTGAATAATATTAATAATGATAGTAGTTATGAAAC
>CAZYFB010000055.1:0-8125 GCA_964646655.1 uncultured bacterium | reverse complement strand
TTCTCAAAAGGTATAAAAGTATATATAGTTTCATTATGGCCAGAAAGCCCAATTATGGCAGAACAAGCCATATCTTCAATTAAAAATTCAAATTTATTTAATATTAAAGAAGGAATTGATTATGTAATGTTTGATTATAAAGTTGGAGGTTTTGTTGTAATTAAAGGGATAGCTGATAATTTTAGAGATATTTACCAGCAAGATAAAAATGGTAAATCAATTAATGACCTTCCAATTATGGAAAATATTTATAATGTGACAGATTTTGATTTTGTCTTTGATTTCTCTGCAGGTGTACCTGGAAATGCTGAGTGGGTACAGTATGCATGTGACCCTAAAAACGTACCTCTTTCATCAGGATGTACATCAATAATGGTAACGGATGCTATCCCATATGTTGAATCTGGCCAATTGAAAGGTATTTTAGCAGGAATGCCTGGTGCAGCTGAATATGAAAAAATGGTTTATGATTTTATGGTTTATGAGCAAAAAAATAATAGCTCATATATTAATCCCAAAGGTGATATTGTAAAAGGAAAAGCATATGCTAGAATGTCAGCTCAATCGGTTGCTCATCTTTTAATGGTAATATTCATAATTATTGGTAACATAGCATATTATTATTCTAGGAAAGAAAGTTAAATGACTTTTAATTTTGAAATAATAGGGATATGGCTATTGGTTTTAATGACTCTAAGTATTTTGAGTTATTTATATGGAGATAATCCTTTCTATAAAGCTTCTGAACATATTTTTGTCGGAGTATCTGCTGGATATATTTTTGCACTAACATGGTGGGATCAAGTTTGGCCTAATTTATTTGGTAGATTATTTCCAAACTACGTTCAAGCAGGTTTTGAATTCAATATCATATATATCATTCCATTGATACTTGGAATTTTTATGTTATTAAGACTTGTACCATCATTAAGTTGGTTAGCAAGAATTTCGATAGGTTACATTGTTGGTATGGCTGCAGGTCTAAAAATTTATGTATTTATAAATTCAAATATTTTAATGCAAATTCAAAATTCTGCAATTGATTTTAATAAAAGCGGGTTAGAAGTTTTTAATCATATTTTAATATTAATTGGAGTTATTTCTGGGTTAGTATATTTCTTCTTCTCTAAAGAACATAAAGGTATAATTGGAAAAGTAAGTAAAATTGGTATTTATTTCCTTATGATAAAATTTGGAGCATCGTTTGGTTTTGCTGTTATGGGGAGAATTTCTTTGTTAATAGGACGATTTGAGGATTTAATAAACTATTCAGTTAAAGATTATAATTACGCAACACCAGTAATTTTTATTTTTATGATCATTTCATTATTGATTTGGTCACTCAAACAAAAAGACAATACAGAAGAGTATAAAGGATAAATTATAAAATGAATAAAATATTAGAAAATTTAGGTATTAATGAAATTAGCATGGGGTCTTGCTTTGGAGGGGAAGATTGGGTTGATAATGGTTCAGGTAATTATATAGAAAGCTACAATCCAACAAATGGTGAATTATTAGGGAAAGTTCAATTATGTAATGAGCAAGATTATGACAACATTATAAATAAATCTAGTGAGGCATTTTTAGATTGGAGAATGGTTCCTGCTCCTATAAGAGGTCAACTCATACTTGAAATGGCAAATGAGTTGAGAAAAAAGAAAGATGAACTTGGAAATTTGGTATCATTAGAAATGGGAAAAATTAAAGCTGAGGGAGATGGTGAAGTTCAAGAAATGATAGATATTGCTGACTTTGCTGTAGGATTGTCCAGACAACTTTATGGTTTAACTATGCATTCAGAAAGACCTGAGCATAGAATGTATGAACAATGGCACCCTCTTGGAAATGTAGGTATAATTTCTGCATTTAATTTTCCAGTTGCTGTATGGGCTTGGAATGCTTTTATTGCAGCTATTTGTGGTAATATTAGTATATGGAAACCATCTTCAAAAACACCTTTATGTGCTATAGCTGTACAAAATATTTGTAATGATGTATTAAATAAAAATGGTTACAAGGGTATATTTAATTTAATTATTGGAAGAGGTTCAGTCATTGGTGAAAGATTTATAAATGATAGTAGGGTTCCATTAATATCTGCTACAGGTTCAACAGCAATGGGAAAAAAAGTTGCCAAGGCAGTTGGGGCAAGATTAGGTAAAACAATACTAGAATTAGGTGGAAATAATGCAATTATTGTCGATGAAACTGCTAATATGGATTTGGTTGTACCAGGTATAGTTTTTGGTTCAGTAGGTACCGCAGGTCAAAGATGTACATCTACAAGAAGAATTATTGCTCATTCATCAATTTTTAATCAGCTAGTTGATAAGCTTAAAAATGCCTATAAACAAGTTAGAATTGGTAATCCATTAAAGTCTGATACATTAATGGGGCCCCTTATTGATAAAAATGCAATTAATGATTTTGAAAATGCGTTAGTTAAAGCCAAAGAAGAAGGCGGTGAAATTCTTGTTGGAGGTAAACCGATTGATAGTCAAGGTTGTTTTGTGGAGCCAACAATTGTTAAAGCTGAAAACCATTATCAAATAGTACAAGATGAGACATTCGCTCCTATTTTATATGTTATGAAATATGATGCGCTTGATGAAGCTGTAAATTTGCATAATTCTGTACCACAAGGCTTATCATCTTCTATTTTTACAAATAGTATTATGAATGCTGAAAGTTTTTTATCTCACAAGGGAAGTGATTGTGGAATTGCTAATGTGAACATAGGTACTTCTGGTGCAGAAATTGGTGGAGCATTTGGTGGTGAAAAGGAAACAGGTGGTGGAAGAGAGTCTGGATCAGATGCATGGAAAGCATACATGAGAAGGCAAACAAATACAATTAATTGGAGTAAAGAATTACCTTTAGCACAAGGTATTAAATTTGACTTATAAGGAATAAAAATGGCAATTAAAGCAAATGATGTAAGAAAATTATTAGATAAAAATATTTTAGCTGATGGATTTGAACCTATTTTAGATTTAAAAGAAAGTCATGATTCATGGATTGTTGATAAAAGAAATGGTGAAAAATTCTTGGATATGTTTTCAATGTATGCTTCGGGATGTATAGGGTATAATCATCCGAACATATTAAAAAATAAAGATCTTTTGATGAATGTATCCTTATTTAAGCCAACTTTATCAGATATGTATACTACTGAATATGCTGAATTTTTAGAAGTGTTTGATAAAGTTGCAATTCCTGATTATTTAAAAAACACTTTTTTTATAGAAGGTGGAGCGCTAGCTGTTGAAAATGCACTCAAAGTTGCGTTTGACTGGAAACATAGAAAAAATTTAGAAAAGGGAATCTCTAATAAAGGTAATCAAATTATACATTTCAAAGAAGCTTTTCATGGCAGAACTGGATATACTCTTTCATTAACAAATACAGACCCAATCAAAACAAAATATTTTCCAAAATTTGAATGGCCAAGAATAGAAAATCCTTATTTGAATTTTCCAATGACTTCTGAAGTTATTAATAATGTTAAAGAAAAAGAAGAATTAGCAATCTCTCAGATTAAAGATGCAATTAAATCTAATCCAAATGATATAGCAGGATTAATCATAGAGCCTATTCAAGGTGAGGGTGGTGACAATCATTTTAGATGTAGATTTTTTGAAAAGTTAAGAGCACTTGCAGATGAGCATGAGTTTTTATTGATTTATGATGAAGTTCAAACAGGTGTTGGTATAACAGGTAAAATGTGGGCGCATCAACATTTTACGCCATCATTATGCCCATGTGATAAAACTATCGAAAAAGAACCCCTTCCTGATATTATATCATTTGGAAAGAAATCACAAGTGTGTGGAATTCTTGCAGGAGATAGAGTTTTAGAGGCTAAAAATAATGTATTTCAAAGATCAAGTAGAATAAATTCAACTTTTGGTGGAAATTTAACTGATATGATCAGATTTAAAATAATCTTAGAAACAATTGAAGAACATAATTTATTAGCAAACGCTCAAATTAAAGGTGATTATTTATTACAAAAACTACATTATCTTGAAGAGCAGTTTCCTGCATTTATGGTTAACTCAAGAGGATCAGGCCTATTTTGCTCATTTGACTTACCTTCTTCTGATGAAAGAGATTTATTAACACAGGAAGCATATAAAAATAATTTACTTATCCTAGGATGTGGAATAAAAAGTATAAGATTCAGGCCACACCTTACTGTTATAGAACAAGAAATTGATTTTGCAATAGATGCACTAGAAAAGTCTATTAAAAACATTCTAAAATAGTGTATGGTAATTTATATATTGTAGCAACACCTATTGGAAATCTTAATGATATTACAGATAGAGCTAAAGACACTCTTAAAAATGTAGATTTTATTGCTGTTGAAGATACAAGAGTTTCCAAAAAACTTTTAAAAAAAATTAATATTGAAAAGAAGCTAATTGTTAACAATAATTTTAATGAAAAAAAACAATTTCAAAAAATTTATGATATATTAATTGAGGGTAATGATGTTGCTTTAATAAGTGATGCTGGAACTCCATGTATAAGTGACCCTGGTTATTTATTAGTAAATCAATGTAGAAAAAATAAAGTTAATGTCATTCCTATTCCAGGCGCTAGTTCTGTCATATCGGCGTTATCTATTAGTGGCTTACCTACTGATTCTTTTTATTTTGAAGGTTTCTTACCAAAAAAGAAAGGTAGAAAAACAAAGTTTGAGTTTTTAAAAATGTTACCTTGTACAACAGTTATTTTTGAATCACCAAAAAGAGTAGTTAAAACATTAAATGATATTAAAGAATATATGGGGTCTCATAGAATAGTAAGCATACATCGTGAAATGACCAAAATGTATGAAGAAGCATTTATTGGCTCTGTCGACCAAGCAGTTGACTTTTTTTCTAACAAAAACCCAAAGGGTGAATTTGTATTAATTATTTCAAAAGAAGGTTATGTATTATGATGAAAAATAAATTTATTTCTTTTGAGGGGGTAGATGGTGTAGGAAAAACTACTCAAATTAATTTATTTTTAGAAAAACTTCAGAGTTTAAATTTAAATTATCATTTATATAGAGAACCTGGAGGAACTAAATTATCTGAAAGTATTAGAGAAATTCTACTTGATAATAACAATCATATATCTAACCTTACAGAAAGCTTACTATTTCTTACAGCCAGGTCAGACTTAGTTAATAAAAAAATTAAACCAAAAGTATTAGAAAATGATTCATTTATAATATGTGATAGATTTTTTGATAGCACACTTGCTTATCAATCATATGGTAGAGAAATAAATAAAGAATTCATACAATTAATAACAGATCAGATTTTACAAAATATCATTCCATCAACTACTTTTCTTTTAGACTGTGATATAAATATAAGCATTAATCGATTAAGCTCTAAAGATAGAATGGAAAACTCTGGTCTAGAATTTCTTAAAAAAGTTAAAGAAGGTTTTTTAGAATTAGCTTTATTAGATAAAAATAGATATGTTATAATAGATGCGAATAAAAGTATTTCAGATATAGAAAAATCTATATGGACGCACTTTAAGAAAAGGTATATAAAATGATTAAATTATCAATACAATTCTTTGTTATAATAATTTTATTTTCCAGTACAATTAAATCAAGTGAAAATGAATTAGATGAATATTTTCGTTTATACCAAAAAATATTTGAAACATTCACTAATAATTATGTAGATACACTTGATAAAACAGAATTAATTAAATTGAGTTTTGATGGTATGTTTAAAGAAGTTGATCCCTATACAAAATTATATATAGGTTCAAGTAAAGATAGATTAGAAATTATGACAAAAGGTAAATATGGTGGTATCGGAATGCAAATAGGATTGATTCAAGATACTTTAACAGTATTGATGCCTTATGAAGATAGCCCATCCTATTCAGAAGGTATACAATCTGGCGACCAAATCTTGATGATTGATACTATATCTACTATAGGCTTAACATCATCTGAATCTTCTGAACTTATAAGAGGTGAGCTTGATTCAAAATTAAAATTAAAAATCAGAAGACCCTCAAATAATAAAGAAATATTTTTTGAATTAATTAGATCAAATATTATTGTTAAAGATGTACCTTTTTGGCAAGTTAATGATGATGGGGTTGGCTATATAAGAATTAAGAAATTTTCTAAAAACACAGCGAAAGACTTTAGATCAGGATTAAGTGAAATTTTAAAAAATTCAAATACTAAGGGTTTAATTATTGATTTGAGAGGTAATACTGGTGGTCTCTTAAGTAATGCTTTAAACATTTTAGATCAACTTGTTCCTAAGGGAGAAAGTCTACTTAAAACAAAAGGTCGAATTGATAAGGCAAATAGAAATTTCAAAGCAAAATTTTCAACAAAATTACCGAAAGATTTTCCAATGGTTGTTCTTATAGATAATAGATCAGCTTCTGCATCTGAAATTGTATCTGGGACCTTGCAAGATTTAGATTTAGCATTAGTTTTAGGTACACCATCTTTTGGAAAGGGTTTAGTTCAACGAATATTTAATGTTAATGATTCAATAAGTTTAAAGGTAACTACTTCAAAATACTATACCCCATCAGGAAGATTAATACAAAAAAAAGATTATTTAGATAATGATGTTTTAACTGATGGTTTAGAAGATATTGATTCAACATTTTACACAAAAAATGGAAGAAAAGTAAAAGGTGGTGGCGGTATTTATCCTGATCTTGAAATAGAAAAAAAGAAAATTCCTCCAATTGTTCAATCTTTATATAGAGAAAGATTATTTATCAAGTTTGCCTCTGAATATGTATTTCAAAATAATTTGGAATTACCAATTGAAATTTCAAAAAAAACAATTAAAGATTTTATCAATTATGTTCAAAATTATGAAATAGATTATATCGTTCCTGGAGAAGTTGAATTAACTGATCTCAAAAACAGTTTATATGATGAATATGGTGATAAATCAGACAAAAAAATAAATAAATATAAATTCCAAGCAGAGGATTCATATGTAATTGTTGATACTTATGGATGGCTTAGAGCTAAAAATGGATTTGGTAAAACTGTAAAGCTACTTCCTCCTACAAAACATAATTTAAATACTGGAGAATATTATATTAATGAATTGGGTCAAATAGTATCAAAAGGTAAACTAGAAAAAACAGACTTAGAGTATTTGTCATTTTTAACAAGGAATTTAGATAACTATTTTAATGAAGTTAAGGTAATGCAATATATTGATGAAGAAAATATTAAGTGGATTGAAAATGCGCTACTTAGAGAGATGTCATCTGTTATTGGTAATGAAAAAGAAAAAATTAAAGTAAGTTTATATAATGATATTGAATATTTAAAAGCATCGGAATTAATTTTAAATAATTATGAATACAATAAATTAATTAAACCAATTAATTAAATAGAGTCGATTAGCTCAGTTGGTTAGAGCGCTACGTTGACATCGTAGAGGTCACTGGTTCGAATCCGGTATCGACTACTAAATTTTTAGTGAATTAATTTATAGTTTGTTATATAATATAAATTTCTTAAAATTGGTGCTCATATATATAAAATAAATAAGGAGATATAAAAATAAATAAATCTAATAAAGGCTTAAGAATAAATGAGCAAATTAAATCTGATAATGTTAGGTTGATTGGAAGTGATGGTGATCAGTTAGGTATAGTACCATTGCAAAGTGCATTAATAAAAGCAGATGATATTGGTTTAGATTTAGTTGAAATATCACCAAATACAAATCCTCCTGTCTGTAAGATTTTAGACTATGGTAAATATATATATGAAAAACAAAAGCTAGAGAAAAAAAATAAAAAGAAACAACATGTAATTCATGTTAAAGAAATTAGGGTTAGGCCTAATACTGGAGACCATGATTTATTAACTAAATTATCTAGAGCTAAGAAGTTTTTAGAAGCAGGAGATAAAGTTAAAATTACTGTAATGTACAGAGGTCGTGAAATGGCTAGACAGGATATGGGTGTTGATACATTAAATAGAGTGGTTGATATATTAGATGATTTTGCTGAAATAGATAAGCAGGCAAATATGGAAGGTAGAAGACTTTCCTTAATTCTAAGTCCTAAATAAGGAGTAAATTAAGATGCCAAAAATGAAAAC
>CAZYFB010000054.1:0-8191 GCA_964646655.1 uncultured bacterium | reverse complement strand
TAACATTCACAACAAAAATATTTGAGTTCCATTTATCAACCCAATCTTTATCATATTCTTCGCATATTCTATCAAAATTAATAATTTTTTCTTTATTTTCTGGTTTATATAACCATTCAAGAACACTATGAACTCTTTTTCCCATAAAAGATTCAATACTCTCATATTTTCTTTTAACACCATCAATATAAATCAATTTATATTGCATTGGGCACATTTCAAATGAACTAATTTGAGAAAATGAAAAATAATTGGGTAAATGTTTTTTATTTCTATTAAATATTAAATCCCACATATCAACTTAATTTATTAATTATTAATTAATTTATAACGACCAAAACTATCAATTATAAAATTAAATTCATAGCCAGTTTTATATTTCCACACTAATATTTCTACATTATTATTACTGTAACTACCAGTTTTAAATTCATCATATGGAGGTCCATATGTTATATAAATTCGTGCTCTATCTGATAATAAACCACCATCAATTCCTGAAAATAACTCTTTAGATTCTAATACTCTAGCTTTTAACTCTTCAAATAATTCATTTTTATCTGTACCTTTATCAGGATCTATTAATTTCCAATACTCATCAATAAATTTATTTTTTTCTTCACCATTTAATTTTCTTAGTTGCCTATAATCATTAGTATTCATTACATATGACATTACTAATTCAATTTCACTAAAATCTTTTGTCCAGAAATTTAAATTACCATCATACAACGAAATATCTTTTTTAAATGAACACGATATCATAAATATCAATAATATTATATTCAATTTATTTTTCATAATTACCCCATTTAAAATATGATACTCCAAAGTCACTTGTAAACCATAACCATTCATCATCGCAATCTACAGAGTAAATAATATTATTTGGACCAATATTATTTATTGGTAAAATCCATTCATCATCTCTATTAAGATTAATTATTTTAATCTCATTGTAATTAGTACTACAAATATTATTTTGATTATCACTAACATTAAAATCTTTAACTCTATTTGATATAAGCTCTCTTCCACTATCATCAATATACCATAAACTTTTATTTGAAGCTAGAACATAAGAATCAAAAACTTCAATATTTCTATAAATTCTATTATCAATAATTTTTATTTCACCATTAGTAATATCATAGCTGAATAATCCTTCAGAAGTTGATGTGAATATTTCGTTTTTGATAATCTTAAAGTCATATATTTCTGAATTTTTAAAGATTATCTTATTGTGGTAAATTTTAAACTCATTATCAACTATAGTAAAGTTACATTCTATGATACCATTAGAAGTAGAAAGATAAATTTGTTCATTATAAAAATCAACATTCCAAACTACTCTATTTGAACTGCTTAAAAAGTTATAATGATGATACCATTCATTATACTCAACATTATATATAATCAATCCATTAAAAGTTGAAAAAATGATAAAATCGTCAATTTTTTTAATATTATTAATAGTAATGTCATTTATAATAATATTTTCATTTTTAGGTATATGCTTCCAAGTATTATTATTCTCATTCCAAATAGAAAGAATATAACCTTCGAAACTTAAGTCAATATTACCAGTTCTTATAAAATGATTATCCATAAAAAACCAATTACCTTGTTCATCATTATAGGCGGTTGATATAAAATTTACTCTAGGGCCAGTATTAATACGAATTAATTCATATGAAGAATCATCAACCTTGTAGATAGCTCCAGAATTCATTCCAAGCCATAAATTTTCATACTTATCATACATTGAGCTAATCACATAGTGTTCGATTTGTGTTTCATCCAAAATATAATTTTCATTTATTTTATCATTTCCAAATGTATAATAATTTGTTAAATCTAAGGAAGTAACTTTATTTTCTATCCAATTAATATTACTGTAACTATTAATATCATCTACTATTTCAAACATCATTGAGAATGAATTAATTACTCTAAAATTATTTTTACTTTCAATAAAAATATATTGATCATTAAATCCAATATTTTTTATTGAATTGATTGAAGGTATATTAAAATCAGACAATTTTCTTTCTCTCCAATAAGAGCTAACACTTGATTTATAAAAAATATGTTTTTTAGTTAAAATAAAAAAATAATCGTTTGATTTCTCATAATGAATCAGATATTTCTTATCATCAGTAAGATTGGTTGATAGATTAACGTTATAAAAAAAATCTTCAGTCAATAAATCATACGAGAAAACACCATTTTCCGCTAAAAAATGAATATTAAATGAATCTTGTGTTATTGATTTAATATTATCAGGTTGGATAATAAAAAACCATTCATCAACATCATAATCATAGAATGAAAGAATTGTTGAAATTAAAATTAAAAATATTAGTAAGTTGTTTTTCATAATAAAAAAAAGGCCATCATTTATTAAATGATGGCCTTTAATTAATGTTTCAAAAATTATTATCTCATTAAAATCATACTATTTGATAGAATACCATCATTTGATTTTAATTGATAAATATAAATTCCTGATGAAACTTGATTTCCATTAAAATCAGTAGCATCCCAAATAACATTATATGTTCCAGGTGTATAGAAATTATCAGTTAATTCATTAATCTCTTTTCCAGAAAGATCATAAATCTTTAATGATATATCACCAGAATTAACAACTGAAAAACTAATATTAGTTGTTGGGTTGAATGGGTTTGGATAGTTTTGAGATAAACTATACTCACCTGGTAATTCATCAGATGTATTTAATATAGATATATCTGCGCAATCACCAATCATAACATCAGCAAAACTGCCACCATTTGAATCTGAAATAATAACATCACTTAAACATGCCTCTGTATTACCATCTGGGTTCCAAGCCATTAAACTTGTTAATGTTCCTGCACCTGCTGGTACAGTCGAACCATCAAATGCAAAACCAATTACAATACCAGTTGTTGCACCTACAGAAACTGTAAATCCTGCATCTGCTGCGGCACCACCTTCAGCAGAAAGTAATGTAAGACCAGAAACAGTAAATTGGAATCCTGCTATATCAGCATTTGAGTCATAAGTGATTTCTAACATAGAATCAGTAACTTCACCAAAACCAATCATTACACCATTAGTAACTGGGCAATCTGCTTCATCACAAACTTCAGAGCCATCATCACATACTATGTAGTCATCTCCACCCCATGTTCCAGAACAATCTGAAGCAAGAGCAGGCAACTCAAGTACATCACCATTAGCTAAAGCAGCAAATAATCCAAACGCAGGATCATCACCGCTTAAAAAGCCTGAAGCAAATACAACTGCACTACCGCCACCAAGTCCTGATAATGGAGCTAAAAATGCTGCAATTGCATCTCCACCTGCTGGAGCAATACCAAGAGTGTAATCTGCAGCTGGAACTTCAGCATATCCTGAAAATTCACCATAAGCTAAATCTGAAATTAATACAGTACCTTCATTTGCATCTGCTTGTACATCTACAGCAGGAGCATCTGTTGAACCATGATAAACTTCCAGACCAACTACTTCATCAGTAGAAGCACCAAATGTTGTTGCTGTAGCAGCAAGACCAAATGGCGTATCATCATTACCAAGAAGACCTGTAGCAACTACTGCATATGATCCACCTTCAGCTAAGTCAAATGGGAATGTAGCTATAACTTCACCATCAGCTGGAGCAATTCCAACCTCAAAAGATGTTGGTAAAACTAACACAGGTGTAGCTGTTCTATATTCAAAATCTTCAATTGCTAAACCACCATTAACATATATATCAACTGTTGGACTAGCAGAGTTATGAATAATTTGAACTTGAGTAGCTATGAAATTGCCATCACAATCAAAGTTATCTTCTGGATATGCACATGAACCATCATCATAGTTAGCAGTCTCATCATAGTTACAAGCTGTATCATCTGTACAACCAGCAACTACTGAACTAAATGTATAACAATCACCTGTTGCAGATGGCAAAGTATTACCAGCTGAATCAGCAAGAGCACCATCATTTTCAAATGTTAAACATGCCTCTGTATCTGTAAAACCAAAATCTAGTACAGTTAAAAGATGTTCACCTGTAGCTAATACATCACCGGTTAAAGAAAATCCAATAATTGTACCTGCTTCATTAAAGCTTACTGTCCAACCTAAATCTTCAACACCACCTGATGCATCATTAACACTAACGCCTGTTACATCAAATTGAAAACCAGCTACGTCAGTTACTGAAGATAACCAAATTTCCATACTGTTTCCAGTATCAGATTCAGTTACAGCTCCAAAATATACAACGTTTAAACAGCTAGTGTTATCACCTTCACAAACACCACAATCATCAATCACTGCATCACCACCACATTCTCCGGTACAATCTTCTTCAACAGCACAGTTACCATCACAGTCAAAATTTTCTTCTGGATAAGTACATGATCCATCATCAGTATTTGCCGTATCATCATAATTACAAGCTGTATCATCTGTACATCCTTCTACTACTTCACCTACAACAATACAATCACCTATCATATAATCTTCAACAATTGAACCACCAAGAGGATCAGATAATACAACGTCAACAATACAACCCTCTAAGTCGTCTACACTTGATAACATTAAAGATGTTAAAACTCCTGAGGTTCCTGCTGCAATTGTAGACCCTGTTAAAGAAAATCCAATTACTATGCCTGGGCTTGTTGAAACAGTAAAGCCATTTTCTTCAGCAAGACCACCTGCTGCTGCTGCAATAGAAACGCCAGTTAGACCAAACTGGAATCCTGCTAAATCAACATCACCAACAGTAACATTAATATCTAGCATCATATTCTCTGCATCCCAATTACCAAAACCAAGCATTGGCTCTGTATTACATGTGCTTCCATCACCATTACAAACACCACATTCATCATATTCACCTACACAATCATCTACATCATCACATACACCATCATTATCGGCATCCTCATCACAAGGCTCTACATAGTCACAATCAGACTCACCAAAAGTATAATCAAGAGCATTACCTGAAACATCAGATATTGCACCAGTACCTAATGACAGGCAAATATCTGCTGGCATAGTACCAGCTAAGTTTGTTAATACACCACTACTTTCAGCAGGTATGAAACTTCCTGTCAAAGAAAAACCGATAACAGTATCTCCTCCAACAGAAACAGTAAATCCAGCATCACCAGCTAATCCACCTGAACCGCCAGTAAGGGTTGCCCCAACAGCATTAAACTGAAATCCACCCACATCAAATGGGGTATCCATAGTAACTTCAGCACTACTATCAGTTACAGCTCCAAGACCTAGAACTACTTCTTGAGCAAAAATAAATGAACTCATCATTAACATGATGCTCAAAAGTGTTGTTTTGATTTTATTTAACATAGTATCTCCTATTTACAATATATAAATTTAGTTTGAACGCAAAGTTATTAATTTTCTAATTAATATCCATACTTTTTTTCTTCTAAATAATAATTACTTAAATGAAGATATAAAAGTAACATTATGTAATAAAAAATTAGAAAATGTAATTGATTTTAGTAATGGGCCAAAAATAAGGAATTAAAATTGTAGCCAGAATCCAAAAAATTATTGATAGTGGTAATCCAACTTTAATAAAATCATTGAATCTATACTGACCTGGAGCATAAACCATCATGTTTGTCTGATATCCAATGGGTGTTAAAAAACTATTAGATGCACCAAGACAAACAGAAAAAATTAAGGGTCTTGGATCTATTCCAGAATAATTACTTATTGCTATTGCAATTGGTGTAAATACTATAGCAACAGCTGCATTTGATAAAAAAGATGAGATAATCATAGATAAAAAGTATAAAACAGATATTAGGATGATGTAATATGTATCTTCATTAAAATATGGCAAAATAGTATTAGCGAAATACAAAATAAAATTACTTATAGTAACATCTGCTTTTGTTGTATGTAAAGCTTGCCCAAGAGGAATTAAAGCTGCTATTAAAAAAATTACAGACCAATCTATTGATTCATACGCATCTTGTATTGATATGACTTTTAAAACTAAAATGCTTATAGCGCCTAAAATAACAGCTTTTACAATAGACACTGCACCAATTGAAGATAGTACCATTATTGATGGGATAACAATTATAGATAACCACCAATACCTTTGATATTTTAAATGAATGTCAAGTTCTTCTAAAATTATTAAGTCTTTTGACTGTTTTAATGAATTTAACTTAACTTTTGGAACCATTATTAAAATTGTATCTGAAAATTTTAATTTTATATGAGCTATCTTTTCTCTTAATAAATCCTTTTGTCTCTTAATTGCTAAAACAAAAGAAGAAAATCTATGCTTAAAATCATAATCGTTAAGAGTTTTACCTATGATAGAAGATTGATGAGATATTAATCCTTCAACTAAAATGAAATTTTGTCCTACTAATTCATTCTGATTCATTTTTACATCGGACAATAATAAAACATTTAAGTTATCCTTAAATCGAATAATTTCTCCAAGTTGAATCTGCCCAATAATAACATCATCTTCTTTTATTATAGCAGAATTTAAATTATAAATCAGCTCTTGATCTTCTCTAATTATTTTGTAAGGTTGAAAGCCATATTCTTTATATATACTTAAATAATTGAATGATTTGCCAACTAATTTAGATTCTGCAGGTATTTTAAACTCAGTCAAATACTTTTGCATATGATATTTTTGAGTTAATGATGATGTAATTGCTCTAGATGGTAGAAACCATTTACTTGCAATAATTATATATATGATACCAATAAACATAAAAATTAGACCAATTTTAGTAAACTCAAACATTGAAATTGGATCCAATTCATCCCAAACTTTATTATTATTTATATCTAAAAACTTATCACCATAATCATAAATATTATTACCTAGTTTAGGATTCCATCCAATATCATCAGCACAAATTTTTAAAGTCTTTCCTGAATCATCTAAGATGTTAGCACAATCAATAAAATGCTCATAATTATTTTCAACCACTGAACTCACAACAAGATTAGTAGATGTGCCAATTAATGTTAAAGTACCTCCAAGGATTGCTGCATATGATAAAGGTAAAAGTAATTTTGTAGGACTAATATGATATTTTTGACATATCTTAAAAATTACAGGAATAAATATTGCTACAGCAGCAGTATTATTTATAAATCCTGAAACTAATGATACTGTAATTAAAAAAATAGACACAGTAACCCATACATTTTGACCACCCAATTTGTATAAAAACTGAGCAAGTACCTCTAAAAAACCTGTTTTAACTAATGATCTACTTAAAATAAATATTGCACCAATTGTAATAACAGCATTATTACTAAACCCTGATATTGCCTGTTCTATTGATATGACATCAAAAAGTAACAATAAACCTACAGATGCTAATGCAGTAACCTCTAAAGGTAAAATCTCCATCACAAAAAAAACAATCGCAAAGGAAATCACAAATAATAATATAATTTGTTGGCTAAATAAATTTTCCATTTTCTTAAATATTGAATCCAGATGAAAATTACCTCTTTTCAAACAATTCAAAAAGAGGTAATTTTTTTAAATAAAGTAATTAATTATGATATTAAGATAATATAGTGTCCATCAGTGCAGTACAGACTAAATATGGATCCATATTAGCAGATGGCCTTCTATCTTCAAGATAGCCATAACCATCATTAGCTGTTTGCATAGGTATTCTTATAGAAGCACCTCGATCACTTACACCATATTTAAACTCTTTAATACTGCATGTCTCATGATCACCAGTAAGCCTTTGTTCATTATCAGAACCATACATTTCAATATGTTTATCATGATTTTTACCTAATTTTTCACAAGCTTCCTCTATAACCTTGAGTCCACCCTCTTCTCTCATAGATTTTGTGCTAAAATTAGTATGAGCTCCCGCTCCGTTCCAATCTCCCTTTACTGGTTTGGGGTCTAAAGTAGCACTAACACCATAATCTTCACCTATTCTGTAAAGTAGCCATCTAGCTATCCAAACTTCATCAGATACTTCAAGAGGGCCTAAAGGACCTATTTGAAATTCCCATTGACCAGGCATAACTTCTGCATTTATTCCAGAAATCATCATATCAGCATCTATACAAGCTTCCATATGTTCTTCAACAATATCCCTTCCAAACACTTCATCAGAACCAACTCCACAATAATAAC
>CAZYFB010000053.1:0-8885 GCA_964646655.1 uncultured bacterium | reverse complement strand
TATCGAAAATTTTTATACCTTCAAAAAACTATGAATATTATCCACGATTCCCCTGACAAAGAAGGGATGAACTACATATTTACAGGGATCAGTATTTTCTGTAAAGAAGTTTACTTCGTGTTGAAAATTATCTGAGTCAATTGTTCTTTGCATATCAATGTATGGAAAACACCACTTCTCCATATAATATAGATTAGGTATGAAAATATAATTAGATAAACTAAGATTAATATCATTTAATATTCTTTTGACCTCTCCACCCAATATACTTAATAAAAAAACTACCTATACCCATAAAAACCACATAAGGAACATTTAATAAGAACCAAAAGATAAAGGACATGTAATTTTTTTTATATAAAATTTTTTTTGATCCAGTAATATAAAGTGAAAATTCTAAAATTATTTTAATTAATACTACACCAGATAAAAAAGAAAAAACGATATTATTAAATATAAAATAACTAATAGAAGCAAATAAAATAAATAAATTTGATATAAATGTTGAAAAACTTATAATGAATAAACCCTTATTATAGTTCCATAAAACTTTTAAATCTGCAGCCCATCTAACCCTTTGTTTTATAAAAGAGATCAAATTATTTTCTATTCTTGAATTAACAAAAGATTTACTATCCTCATTAAAACCTACCTTTATATTTTTTTTTAAGCATTGTTGCAAAAATAATGTATCGTCACCTTGAATAGAGTTAGAAATATCTAAAAAACCAACATTTTCATACAATTCTTTTCTATAGGCCTGATTTTGACCTATTGAAGCAAAAGGCATTTTCAAATTAGACATACCTCTTGCAACATTAAATAAAATTTGTAAATCAATCATTTGAAAACGAGATATAAAATTTTTATATTTTTCAATTTTTGCGACACCAATAAGAAAATCTATATCATCATGAAAATAGCTATTCATAGATGAAATCCATGTTTTTGGTAATCTACAGTCTACATCAGTAAATAATAGAATATTATATTTTGAATTCTTAATTCCTGCATCTAGCGCCCTTTTTTTATATAATAAGTTTTTATTACCTAAATTAGATGATATATATTTTATATTATTATTAATTAATGAAAATTTTTTAATAATCTTTTTAGTTTTATCTGAAGATTGATCATCAACAATTATACACTCAAATTTTCCATCATAATCTTGAGATAATAAATCATTAAGTAAGTTTGGTAATGATTTTTCACCATTTTTAACTGCAACAATAACTGATATTGGATTTAAATTATCATTTTTTAACGAAGATTGTTTTTTGAAATTTCCTAAAAGGTATAATACAATTGATGTAAAATAAATAAAGATGAAACACAATACAATATATAATACTATCAAATACATTATAAAAATATATCAAAGCAAGCCATTATTTTTCCTTAAAATTATGTTCGCTCATCCATTCATCATTTACAAATTTGCTTAAATAGTTTCTAATTGAATCAGGTAAAATCACTAGGCAGTTTTGATTTTCATTTAAGTTTTTAGCAGCTTGTATACCTGCCCAAGTGGCCGTTCCACAAGATCCACCAATTAATAAACCTTCCATTTTAATCAATTTACGAGCGGTAGAAAATGAATCTTCATCATTTACCTTTACATATTGATCAACTAAATTATTATCTAGAACATCAGGAAAAAAATCATATCCAATTCCTTCAACTTGATATGGATATACTTCCTCTCCACCACCAAGAATTGAACCATAGGGGTCAGCCCCTACAACTTTAATATTTGGATATTCTTCTTTTAATCTTTTTGCCAATCCAGTAATTGTTCCACCTGTTCCAACACCACATACTATCATATCTAAACCATCTGGAAAGTCATCAATAATTTCTTGGGCTGTATATTTATAATGAGCATTTGGATTATTCATATTTCCATACTGATCAAGAATATGAGAATTTGGAATTTCTTTATTAAGCTTTTTCGCAATACCAATTAAACTATCTGGGTCATCAAATGCGGCCTCAGTTCTAGTTCTTATTACTTTAGCACCTAAAGCTTTTAATACATCCTCTTTTTCTTGACTCATTTTTTTTGGCATGGTAATAATCATTTTATAACCCATAACTGCAGCAGCTAAAGCTAATCCAATGCCAGTATTTCCTGATGTTGGTTCTATTAAAGTATCTCCAGGTTTTATTCGACCTTCTTTTTCAGCCTCAACTACCATATTAAATCCAATTCTATCTTTAACTGAACCACCAGGATTGAATAATTCACATTTAACATATAGGTTGCATTTTAATTCAGGTGCAATTTTATTTAACTTAATAATTGGAGTATTTCCAATAGTTGATAATATATTTTCGTGTATCATATGATTTTTTTCTACTTTGTGAAAGATTTTAGTTTAATTTTTGCTGAGATAATGTATTACAATTGAGGCAGCTTCTGCAACATTTAAACTTTCCATTTTACCTTTTCCAGATACGTGAATTTGTTGTGATATTTTTTCAAAAGACTTAGATATACCTTTGCTTTCATTTCCTAAAATTAAAGCCCAGCTATTATTCTTTAATTTTAAATTTTCAATATTTTCACCTTTAAGGCTTGCAGCAAATATTTGATATTTAAATTTACTTAAGAACTCTAAAATTTGTTCTTCTGTTCCTGAAAAAACATTTTCCATATGAAAATGTGCCCCCATTCCTGATCTAACAGTTTTTGGATTATAAAGCTCAACACATTCTTTTGTAATAATTATATTGTAACATCCAAACCAACTACATGTTCTTAAAATTGTTCCCATGTTACCAGGATCTGAAATTTCATCTAATACTATAAGTGGTTTTTTAATATTATAATCTAAATCAATTATATTTTTTATTTCTTCGCAATTTAATAAAGCAAAAATTTGTTGTGAATTTTTAGTATCAGAAATCTTTTGGGCATCTTTTTCGGTACATAAATTGAATGAAATATTTTTATCTTTACATATTTCAATTAGTTTGTTAAAATGTTTACTCTTTTTAGAATAAATGATTTTTTTAATATTTTGATTATTTATTAATGCATCAAGAATTAATTTTTCACCCTCAATCATATACTCATTATAAAGTTTTCTGAATTTTTTTTGACGTAAAGACGATAAATGCTTTATTTCTTTTTTTGATATAAATTTATTCATCTATTTCTACTAGTATAGGTGCATGATCTGAACCCATTATCTCAGGCAATATAATTGATTTAGTAATTTTATTTTTAAGAATTTCTGATATGCAAAAATAATCAATTCTCCAGCCAACATTTTTTGCTCTAGAATTAAACATATAGCTCCACCATGTGTAATGATCAGGCTCAGTATTAAACATTCTAAATGTATCTAAAAAACCTGAATTAATATAATTATCAAAACCTACCCTTTCTTCATTTGTAAAACCAGCATTTCTTTTATTTGTTTTTGGATTTTTCAAATCTATTTCCTTATGAGCCACATTTAAATCTCCACAAAAAACGATAGGTTTATTTGTTTCTAATTTTTTTAAATATTTTAAAAAATCACTATCCCATTCTTTTGATCTATAATTTAATCTACTTAAATCCCTCTTAGAATTTGGAGTATATACTGTTATTAAATAATAATTTTTTAATTCCATGCATATTACTCTACCTTCATTATCATGCTTTTCAATATTCATATCATTTTTAACTGATATAGGTTTTATTTTAGAAAAGATTGCTGTACCTGAATATCCTTTTTTTACAGCGCTATTCCAATATTGATATTTATGTTTATTTAATATTAATTCTACTTGTTCAGGATGCGCTTTTGTTTCTTGAATACAAATTATGTCAGGATCCCATTCATTTATAAAATCTAAAAATCCTTTTTTTAATACAGCTCTGATTCCATTAACATTCCATGATATAATTTTCATGATTTAGGTACCTCTTTATTATCAATTATATTTTTTAAAATTTTTATTTGCATTTAATTTTATTTCAACATATTCAAAATTTTAGTATGTGGTTTTATTTTAATAGATAGTTATAAAAAATGCATTGTAATATAGAAATGGTATTATAAAAGTCTTAAATAATAGTGTCTTATTTAGATTCAAAATATGATATAATATTATCAATATTAATTTCTTCTTGAATGTTTTCTTCCATATTTTTAATGCTAACTGTATTTTTATTTACTGTTTTAGAATCTAATATTATTGAAAATTTTGATTCCATTTTATTTGAATGCCTTAATTGAGATTTGAGACTTCTTCTAAGTGTGTCTACATAAACAGCTACACCTAAATTTTTTCTAATATTATCGGCTATAATCATTGATTCACTAATTAATGTTGATTCGGTATTTATTATATATATATCTGATGTTATAGGTTGTTTATCAGATAAATTCATAGCAATAATTAATCTTTCTATACCTGCTGCAAATCCCATTGCAGGAATATTAGAACCACCAAGTTGAGCAATTAATTGATCATATCTACCACCACCACATAAAGCATCTTGTCCACCAAGTTTACTAGAGATAACTTCAAATACAGTTTTGTTATAATAATCTAAACCTCTAACAAGTAAATTATCATGTATATAAGGGATACTCATATCATCTAAGATACTCAATACAGATTTAAAATGAATTTTATCCTCTTTAGATATATAATCAAATATATTAGGGGCATTTTCTTTAACTATTTTTTTTATTTCACTATTTTTGGAATCTAAAATTCTTAAAGGATTTTTTTCTAATCTATTTAGTTCTGATTCAGAAAATGAGGCTTTAAATTTATTGAGTGAACTTTTTAAATCTTTTGAAAATTTATCTCTAATATTACCACTACCAATTGAATTGATTTTAATTGATAAATCCTCAACCCCAAACATTTTATAAATGTTATAAGCAATTGATATCACTTCAGCGTCTTGTTCTGGATTTTCTGAACCAATTGCCTCAATACCAAATTGATGAAATTGTCTTAATCTTCCTTTTTGAGGCCTCTCTCTTCTGAATAAGGGCCCAATATAAAAAAATTTAGATATTGGTTCAATTTTCCATAACTGTTTTTGGATATAGGCTCTTACTACTGAGGCCGTCATTTCAGGCCTTAATGTTAAACTTTGACCATTTTGATCTTCCCATGTATACATTTCTTTATTTACAATATCTGTAGTCTCACCAACACTGCGGATAAATAATTCGGTTGTTTCAAATATTGGGGTTCTAATCTCACCATATCCATGAATATGAAAAAAGCGCATTAAATGGTTTTCTATATCTTGGAGATTATAGGTTGTGTTGGGTAATAAATCTTTCGTGCCTTTTATATTCTTTATCATATTAATTTTCCAGGTATCTAAATATATATAATAAACCTAATATTAAATATTATTTTTATAATCCAAATAACCTTCCACCACTAGACTTTAATTTAATATCTTTTAAATCTGGACTTTTTACTCTAATATTTAATAGAAAACCACTCCCAGCTCCTGTAGGCCACCATTTAAATCCAAATTCCCAACAATGTAAAGTTCTATAAAAATACATATTATGACTAACAATCTGACTATTAATTATATCAATTTGTCCAGCATACGTCATTTTCCATTTTTCAGTTAAATTTAATTTTAGAATTGGTTGCACCCATAATGTCTTATCCCACCCAATATCATTATCAATTATTGTTTTTTGTAATTTAGCCCCTAACCTTAAATCCAATTCCCAGATAGTATTATTACTAATTCCAGGGTCAAAAAATTTATTTGAATTATATAATTGACTTTCTTGATCAATGTTTAGAGTGTCAATTTCAATATTTTCGTTAGCTATTATTTTTTTGTTACCAAACAATGAAATATCTGTTGAGCCCTGTAAATAGGTTAATGTAGGAAATGAAGCATATTGATTTATTCTATTTAGATTTTCATCTAATTTGTAAGGCTCATTATACATAGTAAAATCAAAATCAAATGTTTCATTAGGTGAATAATTTATTCTTGATTTTATTAAATCCAATTTAAATTCATCAGCCATAAAATTATATCCAGTGCTTATATTCCATCTTAAAAAATCTATTTTAGTTTGTATTGAATCGTTTAATTTCATTTGAAAGTTATTAGACAGATTTAAGTTAATTTTTCTTATTTCATTTGTAGGAGTAGAGCCAATCATTGAATTATTAAAATAATCATCATTTGTATTTGGATTCTGATCATCATTGAAGTATCCTAAATCAATCCCTAATACAGGCTTTGAAAAATTAGGTGTATAATTTAAGCTTAATGTTGGTGTTAGGATATGTCTAATGGAATTAATATTGAATTTATTTAATTCAAATAGTCCATATATAGTAGTGCTAGATGATAAATTGAAGCCACCAGTTAATCTTCTTTTAAATCCTTCTCTTTCAAAACCATTATAGTTATATCTAAAAATCCATCCTTCATTTAGATTTAATGATGGATTAATATTTAGCCAATTAAAAAGTTTTAAAGGCATAGAAAAATTTAAACTGTGCTTAAAACTATTATCAAATCTAAGTGTATCCGATACTTCTGAATCAAAGTTATCATTATCTAAGGTGCCACCTTTATATATACTGCCTATCTTTTGAAAACCTTTATATTGTGAGGACATATTAAAATAAATAGAATTATACCATCTATCTCCTTGGCCAAACAATTTAGAATTAGAATGAGAGAATCTTAAGTTAGGCAAAACTCTACTCCTATAAAAAACCTGCTCTTCTTGACAATATCCATCTTCATCAATATTTATACAGTTAGGAATCTCAGATTCCTTATTTAAATCGTAGCTTTCTGATAAAGAAATAGATAATCTATTATTATATGCAGACCAAACTTTGCTGTAGGCAGCGGAAGATTCTAATTTTTGTTGAGTTCTAGTATTTAAATCATAACTATCATTATAAAAATCACTACTTGTGACATAAATCCAATTTACATTAAAATTTTGTGTATTATCTATTTGTTGATTATGTAACCATTTAATATCAAAGTTTTCTATAGATTTATTAGAAAATAAATCACTTATATCATTACTCTCATTAAGTTTTCTTTTATATGTTGATGAAATATTACCACTATATTTATATCTTTTAACATATCTTAGTGATGAGTTTAATTCAATTCTATCTTCGTCATAAAAATCCATTAAAATTTTACTATCTAGATAATCATTTGGAGCCCAATAATAACCTAGCTTTTGAAAAAAAGTACCACTACTATTTGATACTCCAAAAGATGGCATGATCCATCCGGACTGCCTTCCTCCACTTGTGCTTGGAAGAATTGCAAAAGGTAGACCAATAATAGGCACATCAAAAATATATAAAAAGAGAGGTTTTGTTATTATTCTTTCACCTTGAATCATTTTCATTTTTGGACTTCTAAAATAGTAATGTGGGTGTTCGTGTTCGCACGTAGTGTAAATACTTTTATTCATATGATAAATATTTGGATCTTCTCTAAAAATAGTTTTTGATTTGTAAATACCATCGCGAACAGTTGTTTCTCCTAAATTAATTATACCTTTTTTATTTATCAGATCAAATTCTAGTTTATCACCCATCATAGGTTTTTGATTTTGACTTACTATTCTTGCTGAACTACTATCTTTTGAATGTGCATACAGCATGTTATTTTTCCAGTCAACATCTACTAGGCTTGACGATAATTCTGTATTTTGATATGTGATTTTTACTTCATCTTCTAAGTAAGTTATTTGTTCTTTTATTTTATAATTTATTTTGTTGGATTGATAAATGAGTGTTGAGTCTAATTTTGTTTTACCTTTTTCAGGCGAAAATAAACCTCTTGCATCTCCAGAAATAAGAATTTGTTCAATATTTTGAATATCATCATATTGAAATCTCATAGTATCACCGGTTGCTTCATTAAAACCCATTAAAAAAGTAGAATCATTAACAACATAGTATTTACTTTCAGCCATACCTTTAACATGAATTTTATCTAAATTTTTCCCATTAAAATTAGCTTTTATCTGATTTCCATTAATTTCATCCTTAAATAATTGAAATGAACCTTGATTTACTTTTGCATAATGATTATTATAAATGTAGGCATCATTATTTATAAACATTTCATTAATAAGTGAATCTTGAAACAATA
Organism: uncultured bacterium; assembly: GCA_964646655.1. Classification (GTDB taxonomy): domain Bacteria; phylum Fidelibacterota; class Marinisomatia; order SCGC-AAA003-L08; family D37C17; genus TMED6. The sequence continues at coordinate 742 of CAZYFB010000053.1, read as the reverse complement.
AATCAATAAAATTACCATTGGCTCCTTGATTTTTGGATTTTAAAAAAACATTATTTTTTAAAATCATACGTTGCGTTATATCATTATACTTTATTGTTTGAGCTTCTATAGAATATTCAGGATCTATAAACTTTGCTTTGTTATTAGCAACAAAAGAGTAGCCTCTATAGCCATCTGTTTGAACATACATTAATGAATCTGTTTCTAAAAAATTTTCTTTAAACTTAAAATTTACATTACCAAAAGCATGCAATGAATCAATTTCATACCAAAAAATCATATTTTTACACTGAAGACTATCTTGACCATTAATCATTGTGACTGGCCCAATTAAATGTAGCTCTTTTGTATCTATATATTGCTTTGCTTGGTTTGTATAGATTGAAATAGTATCTTTATATATGACAACTTGTTTATTTCCAATCTTATTTGATTTAAAGATTCTAACCTCTCGGTCATTTTCATTGCTCTTTTCTAAAATATCTGCAGAATAATTCCAATCTTGTGCAGTTAATAAAAAAGATAATATTAAAAAAATAAAGTTTTTCATCAGTTTAAATTAAAACATTTATTAAAATTTCATTTATAATTAAGTATACTATATAGTTATCTAAATGTTCATTACATTCTGTAATAAAAAATAAGGAAGTTTTATTTATTTATGATGATATATTTGTAAAGAGGTAAAGTATTAATTATTAATGAAAAATTTAGTTTTAAAATATTATTTGTTTATTTTTTG
>CAZYFB010000052.1:0-9160 GCA_964646655.1 uncultured bacterium | reverse complement strand
TGTGTGCCAAATGTAGCAAACTCTGATTTAACAGCAGATAGTATATTCCACACCTCACTACTTCTTTCTTGAACAAGCAATGTATTAAAACCCATTCTAAGGCTGTTTAAAAGAGCAGAAAGGGTTGTTGGTCCTGTTAGTGTAATTTTATATTTATCTCTTAATTTTCCCATGATATCAGGCTCTCTAAGGGCTTCAGCAAATAAACCTTCCACAGGTAGAAACATGACAGCAAAATCAGTTGTATGTGGAGGTGCTATATACTTTGAGGATATTTCTTTTGCAAATTTATCAATGGATGATATAAAGTTTTTTCTGGCTCTTTCAATAGAGTCTTTATCAGCTTTTTCATATTCATCTAAAAGTATTTCGTAGGATTCAGTTGGAAATTTTGAGTCGATCGGAAGCCAAATTGTATTATCTTTATTTGAGCCAGGCAGCTTAACTGCAAATTCTATGGATCCATTATAGTCTGGATTTGTTCGAACATTTTTCTCGTATTGATCAGGTGTTAATATTTGCTCTAAGATATTATCTAGCTGATATTCACCAAAAGTTCCCTTTGTTTTTACGTTAGATAGAACCTTTTTTAAGTCACCTACTCCACTTGCGATTGTTTGCATTTCACCTAAACCTTGATGAACTTGCTCTAATCTTTCACTAACCTGTTTAAACGATTCTCCTATACGTTTTTCTAATGTTTTTTGGAGTTTTTCATCTACAGTATCACGCATTTTATCAAGCTGCTTTGTACTGTCTTCTTGAATACTTTTAAGACGAGTATCAATAGATTCTTTTAAATCTTTAAGAGATTCTTTTAATTCATCTCTGTTATCTTTTGCAATAGAGTTAGTATCAGATCTGTTTTGTTGTAATTGTTCTGTGATACCTTTGAGGCTTTTCTCTAAATAGCCATCAAATTTAGTAATATTTTGATTAATAGATTCAAAATCTTTAGATGAATCAATCGTCTCCGAAGTAGTACTTTTGGAGATAATTAAATAAATAGCAAAAGCTAAGAGAATTAGAATTAATATGAGTAAAATTTCGGTCATGAGTTACTATTAAATATTAATAAATGTTGAATGATTAAATATATGTGTATATGGTTAGAATTTCTAGATAATTATTTATCTTCAATTTTTCTAACATAAGGTAGAGATTCTAAAAATTCTAAACTATAGTATCCATCCAGACCAGATAATCCAACTGTATTGGCACTTTCTAAATTTAGCTTACCTTCATTGCTAATTATTTTATCATTAACTAAAATCAGTTCTGGCTCACCTATGATAAAAATACATTTATTAGGTAAATCAATCGCTTTTAGAAGTCTCATACCCATTTGAACTGGTGAACCTTTAACAAATGAAGCAGAAAAATTATGATTTTCTTTATCTATCTTAAGCAAATCAAACTCAGATTGAGATGTTTTAATAGATGAAAGATGTGCCTTTTCATAAATTTCTGTTGTGATATGGTTAATGGTGTATACATTTGTATCTATAATATTTTGATACGTATCAGATTTTTTATCACTTTGAGGTCTCATCACAAATCCTATCATAGCAGGGTTTGAACCTAGATGAACAACTGATGAGAAAATTGCTACATTATCTACCCCATCTTTAGACCTGGTTGCAATGAGGTTTGCTGGTTTAATACCGGTGATTGAATTGATAAGATTTAATCTATATACCTTATCTAATTTTTTAATATCATTTGATGTGAATTTCATTAAAGTTATACTTTAAGTAATTATATTAATCCAATGGATTATATGATTTATTAAGATATTTTTTTATACTATCAAGCTCTATGAAAGATGGTTTCATTTTCATATCAGAAAACAAATATGCTTGATCTGCATAATGCGGAGAATCTTTGTCAAGTGTTGCAGAACCATACTGGTGAATACTCTCAGCTGTGACATTACCATTTTCATCCCAATCAACCATTTGGAAGAAGCAATCACCATGCCTTGCCACCCGTTTATTATCAATCATTTTTGAATATACTGCTCTTAAAATATCTGGGCCACCGTCTAAAGGAAGTATAATATCCCCCCTTTTAATTACCTGTAAATCACCTAACGGTATATCTATCTTTCCATATTTATCTATTAAAAAATATACTGACTCTTTAAATCTCTCCATAATTGACTCATAATCATAGGTAAAATCTTTAATATTATATGTTAGTTTAAATGTAAGCAGTGCTAGTGCTGCTCCAGTATTTTCTTTTTGATTACCCATATCCCAGTTTTCTAGGACTGATACACCTTTAAGTAGTAGACTGTCTGTCGTAGAAACTTCTGATAAAAATCGATTTAAAGCATAATTCATCACAGAATTTTTAGAATAATAGGTATCGTACTTATATTGATAAAATTCATCCTTACTTATAGAGATATCTCCTCCATACAACTCATTAGCTCTATAAGCTCTATTGGTTTGAAAATCCTCAATTCCAGCATTATCTGGTAATATCTTTTTAGGGTTTTGATTACCTACAGTTGCTAAATATGGAGTACTATTGCAATTTTGAAGATAACCATTATCAGGGTTAAGTACCTGTGGAAGCATATCATAATCATAATACTTGTTCCAAATAAGTTCTGATTTATCTCCTGGTAAAATTCCATACCAAGGTGCATCAAGGTCTCTAATAGGTATAAGACCATTGTAAACATAGTATATATTGCCCAATTTATCAGCATATAAGGTGTTAAACATTGGAATCTGCATCATCTCCATTGCTGAGGTAAATTCTTCTAAATTGGATGATTTATTCATTTTAAACCACTGTTCTAGTTGCCCTACCATATCTGAACCAGCATATCTTAGTGCATAAACTCCGTGATCAGCTTTAATAACCGGTCCATGATTAGACCATAAAAGTTCCCTTTTAAATGTCCAGTTTATAGGTCCCCAAAGCTTTACGTTAATTGGAAGCTCATCTTTTTCAAAAGATAACCAATTTCCATCTAATAAATACTCATCTTCATTTTCAGGATTTATAGTTAACTCATAAACATCAATTAAGTCAGGTCCATTTACTGTATGTGACCAGCCAAGATAATCATTATAACCCTTAAATACTACTGGAGAACCTGGAAAGAGGCCTCCTGTCACATTTAAACCTTCCTCACTGTTTAGATGAACTTCATACCACGTCACTGGTCCCTCCCACGGTTGATGTGAGTTAATAGCAAGTCTAGTATGTCCATCAGATGATTTTTTTCCATTAACAGCAATCATATTTGACCCATACATCGAATATTCAGTATTGGTTTCTGCATAATTTTTAAATTCTGGCTTTGTATCTTTCATTAGCTCTTTTAAGTACCAATCAAAGTCAAACATTAGCGGCACTCTAAATACAAACCCTGCTACGATGTCTTTTCCTGTAACTGGATACAAATCACCTACTATCTCATGTGGATGCTTTTCCATATATAAGTTTACACCATCAGCATAAGCTGCGCATAAATTTTTAACTTCTTGTGAGAGGCCAGAATCGTATCTTTTATCTACAGTTTCCCATACCTTCAGCATACCAACTAAGTAATCTACAGGTGCAGATTCTCTACCTTTAACTGAAGCTAATTTACCCCTTAAAGCAAGCAGTACATCCTGCAATGTTTCAAAATCATCTTCCGAATGTGCATAGGCAAGACCAAAAGCAGTATCAGTGTCTTTTTTACCATATATGTGAGGCACACCCCAGTTATCACGATAAATAGTAACATCATAATCATAGTTTTGAATTTTAAGATCGGAACTACCAATTAATAGGTAGGCTAAAACTACACATAAACTCAATATGGATATGCTCTTCTTATTTATCATCTTTTACTTAATTTTATAGATTAATTCATTTTTTCTAAAAGGCGGTAATGCCCAAGGGGAATTATACTGTGCAACCATTAAATTTGATGTAATTTCAATATTATTCGCAGAAATATATTCATCTAATATTTTTTTATAGGATTCAACTCGCGCTTCTGTTGCCCACATACCAAAAGAAATAGTAATAACTTTACCCATTTCCATCATTTCTAAAATTACTGCATCATTTGTGGGTTCTGGTAACTGATCTGGTGAATCAACATTAAGCATAAAAAATATCATCTCATATCCAGAGTTGGTATTTTGAGTAATAACTGGTGCAGTCATAGGAATAGAAGCATTTTTAACATTATTGCCAAAAATATACCCACCAAGTTTTCTAAACATGTTATTATCTTCATCTAGATTACCTTGATCAATAACAGTCTTAGCAATAACATATTTACTATACTCACGCATCTGTATATTATTATCTTCTTTTATTAATTTGTAACTAGGTTGTTTATAGGTATCTGCCATAGTAAATGTGAATAGGAATAAGGTTAATATTTTTATCATTTTTATTTAAAGTATTACTTTATATAACTATCTTAATATATTTATAATTCTAAGTTTATCTAATATTTTAATAATGAAGAAACCTATATCAAATTCAAACCATCTGAAAGCAAAATTTGTCTTAGTTGGAAATCTATGGTGATTATTTTGATATAATTCACCCATCATTAAAAAGTCTATAAATAAAGTATTTTTAGAATTGTCGTGCAGCTTAGTAAAGTTTCTATAACCATGTTTGTGGCCAAACCAGTTGACAATAAAACCATGTATTGGGCCCATTAATATATGTAGTGGGATAAAAAATAATAACCAATATGATGGTGCAAAAATTAGATATATGGATATATAAAAAATTACAAAACCAATCCTGCTGATATAAGAGTCACCAATTTTTTCAACTAGCGGCCATCTAGGTAGGGATTTGTCCGAGTATTTACCTTCATTTACTTTATCAATATATGATGCATATTCATCTCTGGTTTTATACATAAACTTAAACCAGCTATTAAACGATACCGGAGAATGAGGATCTTTTTCCGTATCACTGTGCTCATGATGTTTTCTATGCATTAATGCGTACGCAGCAGGATGAAGAAATGATGACCCTTGTGCAATCCAGGTCAAAATAAAAAATATCTTTTCTGTCACTGGGTGCATTTTAAACATCTGATGAGAAGCGTATCTGTGCAAAAAGAATGTTTGTACAAATAATGACAAATACCAATGTGAAATAATTATTATAAATAAAATCATATTACTTTTTAAACCTATAGTGGGAAACGCCCCACTCTGCTCCGTTTTTCATTCCAAACATTACCGCGCAAGATAAGTAAAAGATTCTCCATCGTTGAAACCACATTTTAGCATTATCAGGCCCGTAAGTATCTCTAAATATACGCATAATATTAGATTTATTTGAGTCCATTTGTCTAAGCCATGCATATGAAGTTTTTGAGTAGTGAGTACCAGACAGTTTCCATTGACTTTCTATTTTCATATCATCTTGAAAGTTTAATAACAAGTTATGAGAAGGCATTATCCCGCCACTAAAAAATTCTCTAGCCATCCAATCTCCAGGTCCATTGTCTTCATATGGGTATACCATGGTGTGATGAGTAAAAATATGTACAAATAGCTTCCCATCATCTTTTAGGAATTTAGAGATTTTATGAAGAAGAACTTTATAATTTCTCATGTGTTCAAACATTTCAATAGATACGACTCTGTCGAATTTTTTTTCAATATTAAAATCATTCATATCACAAGTTATAACAGTTACATTATCAATATTCTCTGTTTTGCATTTATTTTCTATGAATTTTCTCTGATCGTTTGAATTACTTACTGCCGTTATTTTGCTGTTTGGATATTTTTTGGCCATAAACAGTGTTAATGAACCCCATCCACATCCTAGTTCCAATATATCCATATTATCGCTTAATTGGGCTCGTTTTACTGATTTTTCAAGCATGATAAGTTCAGATGTATCTAAATCCTTCGTATTAGACTCCCAAAATCCACAACTATACTTTAGATGCTTTCCAAGGCATAGCTCAAAAAAACCAGGTGGAAGCTCGTAATGTTGTTCATTTGCTTTATCAGGAACTAAAGCTATTGGGCTATTTTTTAACTTATCAACCCAATCCTGATGATGTTGTTGAAGCTTTTCAGGACCAATCTTGTCTGCCCATATTAATCTCTCATTGCATAAGCGTTTAATGCCATATTCTATCATAAAATCAGGTAAAGTTCCATTTTCTGCAAGTTTGATTAACCCATTTAACATAATTATTTTAATCCTTCCTTTTTGGAGAATACAAATTGATAATCCCCTATATTTTTTTCTATAAAGCCTGCTTCACAGTATACAAAATAAAATTCCCATAAATTGATAAATGAATCTGAAAATCCAAGCTCTTTTATCTTAGATAATTGTTTAAAGAAATTTTCTCTCCATATACGTAATGTGGTTGCATAATGTGATGTTATATCATCAAGGTCAACAAAAATCATAGATGTATTTTTTTTGATAATATCAGATACTTGAGATACTGAGATAAGACATGAGCCAGGAAATATATATTTATTTATAAAATCTACAGAATTTTTATACGTGTCAAAATTTTGATCATTATAAGTTATTCCCTGCATAGCAAACAAACCACCGTCTTTCAATAATGTAGATACCTTTTCAAAATAGGTTTTCACATTTTTGTGACCTACAGCTTCAATCATCTCAATAGATGCAATTTTATCATACTGCCCATCTAAAAGTCGATAATCTTTATTTAAGATTGTAATCTTGTTTTCTAACCCTTCTTCTTTTATTCTATTTAGCGCAAAATGATATTGAGCATCTGATATAGTTGTAGTAGTAATTTTGCATCCATAATTTTTAGCTGCATGAATAGCAAAGCTACCCCAACCCGTTCCAATTTCAAGAACAGAGTCATTATTACTTAGATTTAATTTCCTGCAGATTCTATCTAATTTTTCAATAGAAGCTTCTTCAAGAGTACTATTTTCATCTTTAAAAATACCACATGAGTATGTCATAGTCTTATCAAGCCATAAACTATAAAATTCATTACTTAAATCATAATGAGCAACTATGTTCTTTTTACTACCAATTAAGGTATTTTGTCTTCTATAGTGAATCCATTTATTGATGGGTTTAATAATGGATGATAAACCTGAATCAATATTGTCCATTAAATCTTTATTTCTTACCATAATTTGGATTAACTTAACTAAATCATCAACTTTCCATAGTCCAAGTGCATAGGCTTCACTTGCACCCATTAAGCCCCCAGATCCAATTAGCACATAAAATTCATCAGATGTAATCTCCAAATCAACACTTAAATCACTGTTTTTATTGCCTATAAAATATTCTTCATTATTATCTTTTAAATGAATGAAGCCATGTTTCATTGAAGTAAATTTACCTAAAACAAGTTTTTTAAATATTTTTGTTAACAGCTTAGATTTTTTATTCGATTTCAAGTTATCAGCTATACCTGTTACGCTTAACTTTTTATTCATTAATTATTTTCCTCATATTTAGGATGATCGTAAAATGTTGCTCCTTTTATCCATAGCTTAAAAGCCTGAAAATGTATTCTAAAAAATACCATTAGAGTTATAAATGGAAATTTAAATGCATGAACTAATAAATTTTTAAAAGTTAAACTTGTTTTTTCTTTCAAAGTTAGTGTTGCATCAAATACCTTTTTTTGATCTTTATAATTTATCATGTTCACATTAATTGAGTCATTTGGAACGCTAAAATACCATTCATAATCATGTTTCATATCCCAAAAAGGGCTAACGTGAAACTCTTTTTTGAGTGATTGTGTAAAATTTTTATGTTTTTTATCTTTAATAAAGTAACAATGTCTTTCATTCCATGGCGTATTAGTAACCTCAGCCATTATCATTTCAACTTGAGTATCACTTTCATCAAAACAATAATAAAAACTTACCGGATTGAAACAGTATCCAAAGTATCTTAAATGAGTTAATAGTCTTATAGGACCTTTTGGATTGTAATCTGATTTGTTTCGAATTGTTTTTCTTACCGCATCATCAAGACTAAGTTTTGTATTGCCATGATAATCAGCTCTATAAAAAGAAATAAGGGCCCATTTATCTATGTTCCAAAAAATAGATTTTTTAAACATGGTATCAATTTTACTGATATCAAAATAGCACATAAATGTTTTATAGTTAAACTGTTGATTGAAAGGAGTAAATCTTCTATGGCGTATATTGCCTTTATATATATAATTATTCAGTTTCATAAGGATAATCCAAATTTACTGCACACATCAAGCGCACTATTAACGCCGTCCTCATGAAAACCATACCCCCAGTATGCGCCACAGAAATAAGTATTATCTTTACCACATATTAAAGATTTTTGGGTTTGAGCAAATACGCTATCTTCAGTGAATAATGGATGATGGTATATAATTTCTTTTATAATTTTATTTTTATCAATATCATGTGTGTTATTAAGAGTTACACAGTATATCTTTTCTGCATCTAAAGACTGTAGCATATTCATATTGTACGTTAAAGTTACAAGTTCATCTTGATTATCGTTAATTAGATAATTCCAGCAAGACCAGGCTAATTTTCTTTTAGGTAATATGGATTGATCTGTATGAATTAAAGCTATATTTTTTTGATATTTCATCTTTGATAATACACTTAATTCATCAGAGGATGTATCCTTAAGTAATTTGAGTGCTTGATCACTATGTGTACCTATAACAATAGAATCAAACTCCTCTACCTCATTATTATAAGTTAACCTAATCTTACCATTGATTCTTTCCACATCTTTAACTTTGGCGTTTAATTTAATGTTATTTTTAAATGGCTTAATTATTTCTTTTACGTATTGTTTAGATCCGTTTTTAATAACCCACCATTGAGGTCTATTAGTAACTTGCAAAAGACCATGATTTTTAAAAAATCTTATAAAAAAAGAAGCTGGCATATCAAGCATTGATTTTGGGCTTGTAGACCAAATAGCAGCACCCATAGGGATTATATAATGGCTAATGAAAATATTTGAAAACTTATGATGTTTAAGAAAATTAATCAAAGAAAGCTTATCATTTATATTAGAAATTTCATTAAGAGATAATTTATTAAACCTTAGAATATCAGATGTCATTTTTATAAATGATGGTTTAAATATATTTGTTCTCTGAGCAAAAAAAGAATTCAATGAATTTCCT
>CAZYFB010000051.1:0-9266 GCA_964646655.1 uncultured bacterium | reverse complement strand
ATATTCAAAAAAAACAGAATATGACCAACGATTAATATTAAGGCGCTTATAATTTTATTTAAATCAATTTTCATAATACTTTGTATTGTGTTTATATTGTAATTTGTGAATATGAATATTAATAAACAAGTGAGAAATTAATTGTTGCAAAAAAAAATTAAATATGGTGTCATTGGTGTAGGACATTTAGGCAATTTTCATGTAAAACAATTACTGAACATAGGTTCAGTTGAATTGATAGGTGTTTATGATGAAGACCCAAAAAGATTAAATGAAATTTCTCAAAACTACAACGTACCAAAAATTAAAGCTATTAAAGATTTATTAAAATTAGCTGATGCAGTATCAATTGTTACACCAACTACAACCCATAAAGATATAGCTTTGCTTGCGCTTGATAACGATTGTCATATATTTATTGAAAAACCTATTACACATGACCTTGATTCTGCTCGTTGTGTCGAAAGTAAAGTTAAAAAATTACAAAAAGTAGCTCATGTAGGCCATATAGAAAGATTTAATCCTGTAATCAAAAAATTTAATGAAGAAATACATAAACCATTATTTTTAGAGTGCCATAGATTATCTAAACTAAGTAATAGAAGTATGGATATATCAGTTATACTGGATTTAATGATTCATGATATAGATCTTGTAATCCATATGATTGATTCTCCTGTTAAAAATATCATTGCAGATGGGGTCAATGTAGTATCTAACAGTATTGATTTAGCAAATGTAAAACTATCATTTGAAAATGGATGTGTTGTTAATTTAACTGCTAGCAGAATTTCAGATAAAAATATGAGAAAAATAAGAATGTTTGAAAATAATTGCTATACTAGTTTGGATCTGCTAAATCATAAATTATCAAAACATTATGCTAAATTTTCTCAAGAAAATAATCAGTTAAATTTAGAAAATAAACAAATAGCAGTGAATCAATATGATGCCCTAAAAGAAGAATTACAATATTTTTGCAATGCAATTAACGCTAATAATATCGATTTTTCAAATATCGATTTTTCTATTAGATCATTAGAAATTGCCTTAGAAATTAATAATATAATTCAATCAAAGTTAAATCAATGAAAATATTCATAATAGCAGGCGAGCCCTCTGGCGATGAGTATGGTGCAAAATTGATAGAGGAATTAAAAAAAAATAATCCTGTAATATCATTTAATGGAATTGGCGGATCATTAATGGTACAACAAGGCTTGAAATCAATGGTTCCTTTAAATGAGGTGGCTGTAATGGGTTTCAGTGAAATTATTAAAAAAATTGCTTATTTTTTAGATTTAGAAAAAAAAATATTAAGTTTTATAAAAACAAACTCCCCTGATAAAGTGATATTAATTGATTATCCTGGTTTTAATTTAAGAATTGCAAAAAAAATTAAATCTATTTCTAAAACAAAAATAATTTATTATATCAGTCCTCAGGTATGGGCTTGGAAAGAAAAAAGAATAAAAATTATTAAAAAATATATTGACGAATTGTTAGTGATATTTGAATTTGAAAAGAAATGGTATCAAGACAGAAAAATAAATGCACATTATGTTGGGCATCCGTTTCTTGATATTTGGTCTAAAAGCCAAAACTTAGAAGAGTTTTCTACAAAATATACTATTGATATTAATAAGCCAATTCTTACTTTATTTCCAGGTAGTAGAAAGCAAGAAGTTAAAAGACACTTATCTTTATTTATAGAATCAGCTCTTGAAATAAAAAAACAGATTCCTGATTTGCAAATTCTTTTGGGATTACATTCAGAAATCATTTTAGATAATCCAATTAATGAACAGGTAATTATTATTGATGAAAATCAATTAAAAGCATTAGAAATAGCAAGTGCTGCAATTATTTCATCAGGCACAGCCACTTTACAAGCAGCTATAATGGGTATACCAGCAGTTGTTGTTTATAAGATGAACTTTATTTCATGGTTAATAACAAAAACTTTTGTGAATATTAAGTTTGCTAGTATGGCTAACATTATTATGGATAAAGAAATTTATCCAGAACATTTACAACATAATGCGACTAAAAGAAATATTGTGAGAAGTGTCAGTAAAATTTTAATCGATGATACGTTTAAAGAAAAAGTAGTCAACGCTATTAAAAAAATAAAGAATAAAATTGGTAACTCAGGTGCTTCTAGTAGGGCAGCTCATATTATAGAAAAATTATAAAATGAAATTTTTAATACTTAAATGGATAGGCTATATTGTATTATCTCTTATTTATAAAAGTTGTAAAATAGAAATAAGGGGCCAAAAACACTTTGAGGGTATCTTGAATAATAAAAAACCTACAATGCTTTGTGTTTGGCATGGTCGTATGTTGTTTCCTATATACTATGTATTACACCAAAAATTATCTCCTTGGGCAATTGCAAGTCCCTACCAGGATGGAGCAATTGTTGCATCAATTCTAGCAAAGTGGAATGTAAATATTCTTTGGGGATCCAGTAATAGAAATTCAGATAATGTGTCTAAAAAAATACAATCTATATTTAAAAATGATATTAACTCTATTATATGTATAACTAATGATGGACCAAAAGGACCTAAACATATTGCAAAAAAAGGTTCACTTGAGATTGCGAAAAAAAATGAAGCTAATATTATCACAATAACAGGTAATGCATCCAGAAGTTGGAAATTTAGAACATGGGATGATTTTGTTTTACCAAAACCCTTTAGTAAAATTTTTATTAACGTAGCTCCTGTATATAAACATGAAAATGATGATATAGTGATGGGGGTGTCTGATTATATGTGCTATCATGAAAAACAGGCTGACACACATTTTAATGTATAAATTAATCTTATATCCGATTGCGCTTGTAGTATTTGTTTTATCCTCTGTTAGAAACAAATTATATGATTTCAAAATTCTAAAACGCACATATTCCAAATTACCTGTTATTTCAATTGGCAACATACAAATGGGCGGAACAGGAAAAACACCTTTTGTTGTATCCTTGTGCGAAAAATTGTTACAAAAAAATATTCAGCCTATTATCATTACTAGGGGATATAAAAGAAATTCAAACACTCAAATTTTTTTTAAAACACTCAATGAATATAGTGTTCAAGAAGTTGGTGATGAGCCATATTTGCAAAAATTAAAATTACCTGATGTAAATATAATTATTGATCAAAATAAAAGACAGGCTATAAAAATGGCAAATAATCTAAGCGATATTGATTGTATCATATTGGATGATGGTTTCCAATCAAATTATATAGAAAAAAATATTGAAATTGTTCTTATTAATAATTGGCACGCAGAAAAAAAATTCAAAATTTTTCCAATTGGACAATTAAGAGAAAGCGCTACTAATCTGAAAAGGGCAGATTATATTTTTACTACAAAAGGTAACAATCATTATAAAATATTAAATCATTATAATGCTCAGTCATTGAATATTAGTTATGAAATATTGGATGATAAGTCTAAAAAGATTAGACCCTCTGATTTAATAAAGTTAAATAGTAAAAAGAAAATTTATGGATTATGTGGTATTGCAAATCCTGAACAGTTTTTTGAATCTTTAGAATCATTAAAAATTAATTGTGATAAAAAAATTAAGGTGCCAAATCATTTTGATTATAATAAATACAACAGGCAATTAATTGATAATGAAAATATTATATACATCACTACTTATAAAGATTATTTTAAAACTAATTTTAAAAAATCTACTGTCTTTGTATTAGATATGTGTATTAATATAGAAGACGAAACGTTGATTAAAAATATTAACAATTTGATTTAATATGGTAAAAAAATATGACATATTTCCCAATGGTCTTGGTATAAAATGGAATGATGAAACAGATTCATTTTTAGATTACCATACATTAAGAGATGCATGTCCATGTGCATATTGTTCAGGAGAAACAGATGTATTTGGAAATGTTTATATTGGAAAAGGAATTCGAAAAACTCAAGCTGCCTATGAAGTAAATTATATTGAAAAAGTAGGTCATTACGCTATTAGAGTTTTTTGGAAAGACAATCATAATAGTGGAATATATCCATTTGAATTACTAAAAAAATTAACTTCAAAAGATGCAAAAAATTAAATATATCATTTGGGATTGGAATGGTACACTAGTTGATGATGCATGGCTCTTTGTGGAATTAATGAATGAAGAATTAATCCAAAGAAATTTACCTCAAATTAATGTTGAGAAATATAGAGAGCAGTTTACTTTTCCTGTTAAGAAATATTATGAAAATTTAGGTTTCGACTTTGAAAAGGAAGATTTTAAAACTGTTGGATTACATTTTATTCAAAATTTTAAAAAAAGAAATCAGGAACCTCATTTATTTTTAAATGCACTGGATGTATTAAAAAAAATTCATTCTAGGGGAGTTGGTCAGTCAGTAGTATCTGCACAGGAAAACAATCTATTAAATGAAACAATAAAATTTTACCAATTAGAAAATTTCTTTGACTATATTGCTGGCATTGATCATGTTTATGCAGATAATAAAATAAAATTAGCTAAGTCAGTAAGGAAAAAAATATGTGTTGATGATAAAAATATGTTATTAATTGGTGATAGTATTCACGATTATGAAGTAGCTCAAGCTCTCAATATAGAATGTATTTTATTTTCTAATGGTCATTATTCAAAAAAAAGGCTAATAAGTTGTGATTGTGAAATAGTAGATGATCATACAGAATTATTATCTTTTGTTGAATCAAGGATTTGAGGAAAGTCAGAAAAAATTCCATCTGCATTTACACTTTTTGCAACAGAGAGTTGTTTTTGATTATTGACTGTGTACAAAAATAATTTTATATTTTCTTTTTTTAACCAACTACTTATTGGTGGTGTAATATATTTTACATTTGCGTGAAATGAATAGGGTTCCAAAAGGCTTTTTGATAAATAAGAAACATACCATTGCTCTTTAGGGCTGTTAGACCATAATTGTCCGCGCTTAATCTCTGAATTTTGTTTTTTTAATTCTAATAAAACAAATGGATTAAATGAAGACACTATAGTACTGGATGTTAATTGATGGTTTTTAATTTTATATATAACCTGATCAATTAATTTATGATGAATAATGTTTTTCGCTTTTATCTCCACATTAATGATTTTATCTGGTGAACAAATATTTAATACTTCATCAAAAGTAGGGATGATAAAACCTAAGTCCATAGCTTTAATTTCACTTAATAATAATTGTGAAATCTCATATTGTTGATTTTGATATAAAATATTATAATCATGATATACTACGTATTTATGGTCTTTGGTTAATTGAACATCAAACTCTAAACCATCTACATTATTTAACAAGGCTAAATTAAATGATTCTAAAGTGTTTTCATGAGCTAATGATGGTGCTCCCCTATGTCCTATTACTATCATACAATAAATTATTGATTATAAAAAAAATTAACTACATAAAAATATCTTGTTTAGTTTATAAGTTTAGCACAACTTAATAGCCCTTTTAAAATGTTAATAACTTGTTTATAGGTAAAATGGAAAAACAAAATTTTTGGACAGAATGCTTAAATTTAATAAAGCAACAGATTACTAATCAGGCTTATGAAACATGGTTTAGTGACGTTGAAATTTTAGAGTTAACTGAAGAAGAGATTAGATTACAGGTTCCTAATCAATATCATTTTGAATGGCTAGAACAAAAATATCGACATTTACTTAATGATGTAATTATCAAAATAGGTGACAATCCTAGGGTGGTTAATTATAGCGTTGATCTTAGTAGTAAGAAAATAAATGAAATACCTAAGCTAAATGATCAAGATGTATTGCCTACTCCAATTTATAAAAAAAATACTCAATTAAATGAAAGATATAATTTTAATAATTTCATTGAGGGTAAGGGTAATCAATTTGCTAAAGCTGCAGCTGTTTCAGTTTCAGAAATGCCTGGGCAATCGCCTTTTAACCCCCTACTAATTTATAGTTCACCTGGTTTAGGTAAAACCCATTTACTGCAAGCTATAGGAAATATGGTTCAAGAAAAAAATCCAAACCATAAACATATATATATAACTGCTGAAAGATTTATGTATGACTTTATTAATTCTATTCAAAAAAATAAGTCTTCTGATTTTTCAAAACGGTATAGAAACGTTGATATGCTACTTGTAGATGATGCTCAGTTTTTTTCAAAAAAAGAACAAACTCAAGAGCAATTTTTTCATCTATTTAACGCCTTATATCAAAATGGTAAGCAAATTATACTAACTACGGATAAACATCCAAATAAAATGGAAGGTTTTACTGAACGATTAATTTCAAGATTTCAATCAGGTTTAGTCATAGACATTCAACCTCCTGATTTAGAAACTAGAATAGCAATCTTAATGAATAAAGCTGAACATGATGGATTAGAAATACCTTACGAAGTATTAGAGTTTATGGCATCTAGTATTAAAGGCGATATTAGAACTCTTGAGGGTGCCCTAGTAAATTTGCTGGCTATTTCTTCGTTAAAAAGAGAAGATATAGATTTATCATTAGCTAAGCTGGTATTGGAAAAGCATGTAGGACAGAGAAAAATAAATCAAGTGGATGTAGAAAATATTATTAAAACCGTTTGTAAGTTTTTAAAGGTTAAAGAAAAAGATGTATTAGGAAAAGGTAGAAGTATGGAGGTAGCTTTAGCAAGACAAGTATGTATGTATATTACTAAAGAAAAAACTAACATGTCCTTAGCAAATATAGGTAAACAAATTGGTGGAAGGGATCATTCCACAGTGATTCATGCACACAAAAATATAACAGAAAAAATTAATTCAGATATTGAGCTAAAAAATATAATCAGTAACATACTGAGTCAAATTTAATTACCTTAGGAGAAAAAATGCTTAATCATATATTAATTATTGATGATGATTTAAAATTAACAGATTTAATTAAAACATATTTACAAAATCATCAATTTAAAGTGTCAGTTCAGAACGATCCTATTGGTGGTTTTAATTTTTTCCAAAAAAAATCAGATATTGATTTAATTATTCTTGATATTACTATGCCTGAAATGGATGGTTTCCAATTACTACGTAAAATAAGAGAATTTTCCACTGTCCCCGTAATTATGTTAACTGCGAGAGGTGAGGTGTCAGATAGGGTGATTGGGTTAGAGTTGGGCGCTGACGATTATATGCCTAAACCCTTTGAACCAGAAGAATTAATTGCAAGAATTCAATCAATCTTAAGAAGAATTAAAAATCCAGAAACAATGATTGATCATTTAGAGTTTGAACATTTAAAAATTGATAAATTAAAGCAAAAAGTCATTTTAAATGATATGGAGCTATTTTTATCCACCACTGAATTTGAAGCTCTTTTAATTTTTGCAGAAAATTGTGGGGAAATATTAAACAGAGACTTCTTAGTTGAAAGGTTACGTGGTATTTCATGGCAATCCTATGATAGGTCTGTGGATGTGTTAGTAAGTAGATTAAGAGGTAAGCTTAACAAGCTAGATCCAGATACAGAATATATCAAAACAATTCATGGTGTTGGTTATAAATTCATAGATAGGATTAAAAAATAAAAAAATTACTTAAAAATTTATCTAGTTCTCTTTTTGTTAAAATAGTTGCTGTAATTTTTATATTTACTATTATTGTGTGGTATGCAACTGAAAGATCACAAACAGCCCAATATCAAAATACAGACTTAATTTATGATTATCAAAATTTGATTTTACATGAATATCTTGTTCGTAATTGGGTTCAATCTTTTGAAAATAATTCAAATTTTTCTGGAACAATCGAAGAAGACTTGAAGAACCTAAATCAAATGGCCTTTTTTGCTATTTTTGAAGATAAAAACAAAAATAAGGTTATTGATTTAGGTGTAGATGAAATAATAGATACTATAAGTTTTCTGAAGATTCCTGGTAAATTTAATTATCAAAACTATGTGAGTTATATGGATGCACCTACACTTAGTAGTCAACATCTTGATTTAAATGAACATAAAACGTGGATATCATATGGTGATTATTTTGTGGATGTGCCGTATAGAGGAACAACAAGCTTACCAGCCACCTTTGTTGAATACGCGGTTAATGATAAGTTATTAGGTGTATGGTTTATAACAGATTACGACTTGGGTTTTGATATTTATCTTCCTGCTATTATTGTGCCAATTGGTCTTTTAGTTTTGATGGTTTTTTTGTTTTTGATTATTAGATCATTTTTGCATCCTATTACTCTTATCAGAAGGCATGTAGTAAATCTCAAAAAAGATAATCTTGGTTCAACAATTCCTGTTAAAGGTTCAGATGAGCTTGCACATCTAGCTAGAAGTATTAATAAAATGACAAAAGACATTGATATTTTGGTAAGTCAAAAACAAAATCTTCTAATTGATGTTAGCCATGAATTAAAAACACCTTTGACTAGATTAAAGTTTTTATTGGCTAACATGAATATTTCTGCTGTTGATAAAGATTCAATCAATAAAGAAATAAACTATTTACAAGATATGATTTCAAATATGTTGTTATCTGATAAGCTTTCCACTCCTTATGTTGAAGATTTAGAGCTTGAAAATATTTCTGTTAAAATGCTCATAGAGGATGCTAGTAGTATGTTTTATGAAATAGAAAAAAGATTAAAGGTGGTTACTGAGATTCCTGATATTACATTAAAAGTAGATAAATATAAATTATCACTTGCCATTAAAAATCTGATTGATAATGCAATTAAATATGGTGGTAAGGAGCGTTTGATTGAATTAAGTGTTATAAAAGAAAGTTCTTCAATATCAATACAAGTAGAGGATTTTGGTGCTGGAATAGATGCTAACAAATTGAAAAAAATTATGAAACCTCTTTACAGGGGAAGGGTTGCAAAAGAAAAAAGTGCTAGTGGCTTTGGTTTGGGCTTAGCAATAGCTCACAAAATCATTGAGGCGCATGGTGGAACTCTTGAGATTGAAAGTGAGTTAAACAAAGGTACAAGGTTCATTTTAATAATGCCTTACAATGTATGAAAAGTATAAATAAAATTATATTAATTGGTCATATTGGTGCAAAGCCTGAAGGAAGATATACTCCTCAAGGTATATCAACTGCCTCATTTTCTTTAGCCACAAATGAAACGTGGTATGATAACGAAAAAAATAAACATGAACATACTGAATGGCATAATGTAGTTTGTTTTAATAAAACAGCTGATTTTGTGACCCAATATCTAGATAAGGGTAATTTAGTTTATGTGGAAGGTAGTTTACGGACCAGGGTAT
>CAZYFB010000050.1:0-9413 GCA_964646655.1 uncultured bacterium | reverse complement strand
ATGATATATTTGTAAAGAGGTAAAGTATTAATTATTAATGAAAAATTTAGTTTTGAAAAATTATTTGTTTATTTTTTGTTCTACAGCATTATGTCAGATAAGTAATTTTTCTATTCCTAAAAGTTTTTCATCAAATTTATCCAATGTAATTCATAGTGTTTACACAGATGGATTAGATTTTGATGAATTAGCATATCAAGAGCAACTAGATAAAGATAGAGGACTTCCGTATAAGTTCGGACATAGCTTTAATGTAGACATTAATTTTTTTGAATTTGCTACTCTTGACTATTTACCCAATGGAGACAAAGTATATAGATTAGAAATAAATTCATTAGATGCTTTTTCAATTAATTTAATTTTTAATCAGTTTTATTTATCACACAATACTGAGCTATTTATATATAGCAAAGATCAAAAAGATATTATAGGTGCGTTTACACATACAAATAACAAATCTTATAAAAGATTTTCAACTGCGCCAGTAAAGGGAGATGTAATTATTATAGAATTTTTTGAACCACATGGAACAAAATTTGAAAGTATAATAAATATATCAAATATTATTAATGGGTATAAGGACGTATTTAGAGGATATCAAGATTCAGAAGAGTGTCATAATAATGTGAATTGTGCTGAATTTCAGTCTTGGAATGATGAAATTAGTTCGGTTGTACTGACTTTAACTGATGGGGGCACTAGATTATGCTCTGGATCTATGATTAATAATGCCAATCAAGACTTTGAGTTATATTTTTTAACTTCAGAAACATGTCTTGGTGGTCACGAGGATTGGATTTTTATGTTTAATTATGAAAGCTCTTCATGTAATAATCAAGATGGAATAACAAACCAAACTGTATCTGGAGCTTCATTACTAACCCATCATTATGAATCAGATTTTGCATTATTAAAATTAGAAGAAACACCTCCAGAAGAATATGATATTTATTTTTCAGGTTGGGATGCAACCGTAAATAATCCATTTAATTGCACTGTGATTCATCACCCTGTAGGTGATATAAAAAAAATATCTCACCATACAGGTGTAGCCATATCAGATGGATGGTTTTTTGATGATGAAACACATTGGAAGATTAATGAATGGTCTTCAGGAATTACAGAGCCCGGATCTTATGGTGCACCTTTATTTAATGAGAATAAACAAATTGTAGGTCAGCTTCATGGTGGCGAATCTACTTGTGACGATCCAGTTGATGATTATTTCGGAAAACTCTCTCATTCTTGGTTGTTAGGGTTAAAAGAATATTTGGATCCTAATAATACAGGAATAACTGAACTTGATGGTATTGGAGTAATTAATTCACCAGACCCTGAAATTGCATATAGTAACGATGAGTTTAATATTCTGGTTTATGATGAGGAATTTTCAAATGCATATCTATATATTACTAATACAGGCGAGGAACAATCAATTTTAAATTACAATATATATAATTCTCCTTTTTCAAAAACATTTAGCACACCAGATGAGCAAGGTTATTTTTGGATTGATTCTGATAATAGTGATACAGATAATTATTATTGGTTAAATATCGAAAATTTGGGAAGTCAGGTATGGTTTCAAGATAATGATGAAGCATCTGGACCTTTTAATATAGGATTTGAATTTCCTTTTTACGATAATTTTTATAGTAATTTTATTATAAGCCCAAATGGTTGGATTGGATTTGAAAATGATAATCCAGCATATGATAATATTTCAATACCAAATACTGAAGCACCACGTCCTGCAATATTTGCTTTTTGGGATGATTTGAACCCTATTAATCTAGAATCTTCACCTGATATGTCTGGTAGAGTAAAGTATTATAGTGACGGAAACAAACTAGTTATATCATTCACTGATATTGCACAATGGGGGGAAACGTCTAGATTAAATTTCCAAATTGTCATTTATAAAAATGGTCATATAGATATTAATTACGCAGGAATGACAGGAGATAGGAATACTGCGACTATTGGCATACAAAATTCAGAAGGAACTATTGCTCAAGAAGTAGTTTTTAATGATAGTTATTTACATAACTTTTTAGGCTTATCTTTTGAGCAATCACCAAAATGGTTTACAATTGATGAACAAAACTACATACAAAATGAGCTTAACTATTTTGAAACAGAAAATCATAATTTTCAGATTAATTCAAATCAAGTTGAAAGTGGTATATATTCAACCTATGTTCACATAGAGTCAAATGCTACTGGGCCCATAACAATTCCCGTATCTCTTCAATTTGGATATCAATCTGATATTGGAGATGTAAATTATGATCAAACTATAAATGTTCAGGATGTAGTCTTATTAATAAGTATAATATTAAATACATATCCACCAAATTTAGAATCAGATATAAATTTAGACGGATTTATAAATGTTTTAGATACTGTTTTATTAATTGAAATAATATTAGGTTAGGTGTTTTATTAAGATATATAACAAAAAAATTGTAAGTTTACAATCGAATTTTATGAGGTTTCAGGAGATTATATGAAAAGCATTCAGATTTTATTACTTTTAAGTATAATATATTCGCAGTCAGCTCTAAATACTATACCTAAAAGCTTTAGTTATGATACAAAAAATCAAGTATCTCAAATTATTATGCCTGAAATTAATATTGATGAACTATTAATTGAAGATCAAAATACCACATCAGGTAAACCTTTTAGGTATGGAAAAATTTTTGATGTTGATTACAATTTAAATAATTCTGGAACATGGGAAATTTTAGATGATGGTTCAAAATTATGGAGATTAGAAATTAAATCTGATGGCGCATATTCTATTGGAATAGAATATGATTTTTTTCATTTGCCAAGAAATTCAGAATTTTATGTATATGACTCAAATAGAGAAAAGGTTAACGGAGCATATTCTTATCACAATAATCAATCAGATTATTTATTTGCAACACCTCTTGTAAAAGGTGATGTTATAGTACTTGAATATTATGAACCTAATAATGTTGAATTTGAAGGTCAGATTTATTTATCTGAAGTTATACATGACTATAAGGATATAATGAATTTCTTTGATAATGGTGGAGGTAATAATCAGAGAATATGTGCAACTAATACTCATGGTGGTAATCAATTATGTCCTGAAGCTGAACCCTATGAAATGGTCATAAATGCTACTTCATGGCTAGATATGGGTGGTTTCATTTGTAGTGGATCGATGGTAAATAATACCAGTTATGATTTAAGTAAATATTATATGACCGCATGGCACTGTACAAATGGAGATAATCCAAGCACATTTAGATTTTATTTTAATTATGGCGCATATACATGCTCATCTGATAATGGAACCGCAGGTATAAATTTATATGGCTCACAACTATTAGCTACATCCAATGGAATGGATGCTGATTGGACTCTTTTAAATATAACAGGAGGAAATGTGCCTGATGATATATGGGAATCATGGGAAATATTTTATGCAGGATGGAATAGATCCACTGATAATCCTATAATATCATGTGCTATTCATCATCCAAACGGCTCACCAAAAAGAATAAATTTTGATGATGATATGGCTTATTCTGCATCATGGAATCAAGGAGATCCGGGGACACATTGGAGAGTTTTCTGGGATAATGGAGGTACACAGGGTGGTTCTTCAGGATGCCCATTATATGATGAAGATTTTAGATTAGTTGGTGTTTTATCTGGAGGCCCAGACGTTCCTTGCGGTGACCCAGGTAGTTATGATTTATATGGTAAATTTGATAGAGCTTGGAATGATGTAAAACAGTGGCTTGACCCTACAGACACAGGCGCAATGTTTGTTGATGGGACATATGATGGCTCAATGATAGTAGAAGGTTGTATGGACCCAGATGCTGAAAATTATAATTCAGATGCTAATATTGATGATGGTAGTTGTTTTTACGGATTAGCAGATATTTATTTTGGTGATATTTCATCTAGTAATATGACAATCATGAGTTTTAATAGTAATGAAATTGCGCAGTTTGAATTTACAATTTCAGATACACAAAATTTACTTACCCCAACTAATGCAAGTGGAGGTTTAGCTGAAGATAATGATTTTATAGTAACTGTTTCTAACGATGGATTAGTTATAGGAACTTCAATTTCGGGTAATTTAATTCCTATAGGAGAGGGCATACTTACTAATATAGATTATATTTTTAGTACTTCAGGAAATACTGAAGTGTGCATAACAAATCAAAAATTTTATGATATAAATGGAAATGAAATTTTAGTTCCAGGTGATAGTTGTACAACAATTGAATTGGATACTGAACTATCAAGTTCAGATTTAGATAAGGATTTAATTTTTGAAATACAAAATATATACCCCAATCCATTTAACCCTAATGTTAATTTTGACTTACAAGTTGATACTCCTGATTTAGTGGAAATAAATGTATATGACTTGAAAGGAAATAAAGTCTTTGAAATCTTTTCTGGTAATTTAAATACAGGAATTCATTCTTTTAATTGGGACGCAAATAATTTTTCTACGGGCCTTTATATTTTAAGTAGCACTTCATCTAATTTTGTTTCAAATCAAAAAGTACTTTTAATGAAATGATGGTAACAATGAAATATTTTATAATAACTTTATTTTTTAATTTTTTATTTTCACAGTCAACTAATTATCATGAAAATAATTTATTATTCTGTCTTGATAAGAATGAGCCAGTTTTAGATTTTTCATCTATCTCAAAATCAGATTCTCAAACTAAAAAACAATTAGATAGTTTTTTTAAATCTGTTGATGAAAACTATACTATTAAAAGATGGTTAAATGCTGCAACAGATAATGATTCAAGTGGTGAGATATTTTTAAATCGTATATATAAAATAACTTTCGAAAATCTAAATAGAAATAATTTAACTGATATAAAAAATCAACTTAATAATTTACCATTTATTCATCATGTTGAATATGATTATATAAGAGTTCCATCGTATCAACCAAATGATTCAAGATATAATCAACAATGGTTTGTTTCTAAAGTTCAATCAGATCATGCTTGGGATTTTTGGGATGTCAATGGTGGAGATATTCCAGGTAATAAAGATGTATTGCTAGCATCTGTAGATACTGGTGTAGATTGGAATCATTCAGATTTGATTAGCAATATATGGCAAAATCTTGGTGAAGATGCTGATGGAGATGGAAGAACTTTAGAGTTTATTAATGGTCAGTGGGTTTTTGATCCTGATGATTTAAATAATATTGATGATGATAATTGGGATAATAATCCAAATACCTACATAGATGATTTGATTGGCTGGGACCCTGCAGGATTAAATGGTATTGATGATAATAATCCAAATCCGCCAGGATCATGGGGTTGGTCGCATGGTACTCACGTTGCTGGAATTTTAGCCGCCACTACTGATAACAATAAAGGTGTTGCATCATCTTGTTTTAATTGTAGCATTTTGAGTGTAAAAGTTTCAGATGACAATCAAGATGATGTTTATATTACTGATGGGTATGATGGAATTTTATATTCTGCTAAAGTAGGTTTTTTTAGAACTGACAGAGGATTTTCTATTATAAATAATAGTTGGGGTGGTGGAAGCTTTAATATTTTTGAACAAGCAACGATTGATGTTGCTCATAATGATTATAATGCAGTTATTTTAGCTGCAGCAGGAAATGATCATATTGATTCAGCTCATTATCCATCTAGTTATGAACATGTTATTTCTGTAACAGCAACAAATTCTTCTGAAAGAGTAAATTGGGCCACTTATCATGAATCTGTTGATTTAGCTTCTCCTGGAGAAGATATTTTGAGTACTGTTATTCAGAATAATCCGAATAACGAAAATAATGCATATAGCTCATGGAGTGGAACTTCAATGGCAAGTCCTGCAGCAGCAAGTGTGATTGGCTTATTAAGCTCTTTTAATCCTGAATGGAATAATGAGCAATTATCTACAATGATTTTAGCTACCTCTGATCCAATTACAAATTCAGTAAATTCAAATTATTTAGATGGAAAAATTGGACAGGGAAGAGTTGATGCATTGAGAGCTTTATCTACCCCTTTATTTCCAAAAGTTGAAGTTGCAGAAATTGATTTTCAAGTTATTAATGGCGATGATAGTATCATTGATGCTGGTGAAACAGTTAATTTAACAACAATTTTATATAATCATCCTGAATGGGGAATTGCTTTTAATCCATCAATGGAACTATCTAATGAATCAGGATATTTTACTATTAATAATTCAATTCAAAATATAGATAATATTAATCCTGGTGACGTTTTTTTAAATTTTGAAACACCTTTTGAAATTATTGTGTCACCAAATACTCCTGAAGGTTCTTATGATTTCGAGCTTTTGATAATGTCTAATAATTCAGAATATGCAAACTACAATTCAACTTCTATAATCTCTTTAGATGTTAGAAATCCCTTATCATATGAAAATTTTATTGCTGATATTTTCAGCATATCATCACCTTACCCTAATCCATTTAATCCATCAACTGAGTTAAATTTTGATTTAATAGTAAATTCACATGTTAAAATTGATATTTATAATTTAAATGGAGTAGTTGTAGAAACATTAGAGGATTCTTTTCTATTATCAGGAAGTCATTCTTATAAATGGGAACCCACTAGCATAGCTAATGGTATTTATTTTATAAATTATTTGATTAATAATAATATCTATACTCAAAAAATTACCTTGCTAAAATAACATTATGTATAATTGTTATTTAACCTGTCCAAGAGGGTTAGAAAAATTAGCTAATGATGAGATATCTACATATTCAGAAAATATCATTATTGGTAATGGTGGAATTAATTTCACGGTGGATAAGCTTGGTTTATATTCAATAAACTTAAAGTCAAGAATCGGGATGCATCTACTTGTCGAGCTTTTTACTTTTAATGCTGATAATGATAATAGTCTATACACAGAAATAAGAAAATTTAATTGGCATAATTACATTGATGTAAATCAAACATTTATTATTAAAATGCGTGGTAATTCTGATATTTTTCAAAATAAAAATTATGCAACGTTAAAAATTAAAGATGCTGTTGTAGATCAGATTAAAAAAATAAAATTAGCTAGACCATCAATTGATAAAAATAATCCTGACATTATAATCTCCATATTTATATCAAATGATCATTTTAAAGTATATATAGATAGTTCTGGAATCTCACTGCACAAAAGAGGATATAGAAATAAAATTCATAAAGCGGCATTAAATGAGTCTTTAGCTGCTGGATTAGTTATGTTATCTAATTGGAATAAGATTGATCCATTTTATGATACAATGTGTGGCTCAGGGACAATAGCAATAGAAGCAGCGTTGATTGCTCATAATATTGCGCCTGGTTTATTTAGAAAAGAATTTTCGTTTCAAAAATGGCAAGATTATGACGAATCATTATATAATAAAGTTAAATCTGAGCAGGAAAATCAAATTAGTATAAACGAAAAGGTGGAAATTTTTGGTTATGATTCTGAGTTTGCAAATATTGCAATGGCACTATATAGTATAAAATTGTTGAATTTAGAAAAATATATATCGTTCAAAAAACAATCTATGGAACAATTTAACCCAAAATATCAAGGTGCTACTTTAATTATTAATCCTCCATACGGTGAAAGATTAGGTGAAGAAGACTCAGTAAATGATTTATACAAAATGATAGGTGATGTGTTTAAAAAACAATGTGTTGATTTTAAATGTTTTGTTTTTACTGCTAATTTAGATGCGGCAAAACATATTGGATTAAAAGCGAGCCAAAAGATTGTTTTAAAGAATGGTAATTTAGATTCTCGATTTTTAAGTTATCCAATTCAAAAAGGAACTTACAATAAAAAAAGCTCCACCTAAATGGAGCCTTTTTTAAAATTAAGAAAAAATATATAATAAAAAAAATTGAGGAGCTATAAAGCTCCTCAATTTGAGTAGGTATCCCTCCTATGATTCGGGTTTGAATCACTACCAATTATAATATATTTAATAAATTTGTATGAAGATGTGTTTTTAATCACAAAAGAAATTTTAAGCAAAACCACCGTGTCCAGATATATCATTAATATCAATACCTAGTTGATTATTTATGTATGCCCATTTTTGTTCATCTGGAATATCAAATATGATTTCAGAATTGCTTGGAGCAATTAACCAATCACCATTTTCAAATTCATCCTCAAGTTGACCGTCATCCCATCCAGCATATCCAATTGAAAATCTAAACATGCTTGGTCCTTTTCCAATCGCAATATCTTTAAGAATTTTAGTGTCCGATGTAACACCAACCTGATTAGAGATTTTAATTGTTTTTTTAGAAACATAATCTAGTGGATGCAGTATTATTCCCATATTTAAATCTACGGGACCTCCAAAATAAACATTTGGTTTTGGATTTATTTGATGAAGTTTCGTCTCTTTTAAAATTGAATCTGCTTCATCTTTTAATTTTAAATCAGAAATAGACTTATTTATGATCAGCCCCATTGCTCCATCTTTATCATGACTACATATATAAATTAAACTTTTTTTAAAGATTGGATCATTAACATGAGGCATTGGAATTAGAAAGTTATTTGATAAATTTTTCATAATTAATACCACAATTTAAAAATATAAAAGTGAATAAAAAAGTAACAAATATTATTATTTTACATTAATATTAATAAGACTAATTATGAAAAATTATTTATTATTAATTATAATTGTATTTTGGGGCTGTGCAGCTCAAATGGCACCTAAAGGTGGGCCAATAGATGATATGGGACCTAAGCTTGTTAAAGTATCTCATAATATTAATTATAAAATCTTTAACACTGATGAAAAAATAATATTTTTCTTCAATGAATTTATTAATCCATTGAGCGTTGTAAATTCTATTAAAGTTTTTAATTTTGATGATTATACCTATCAAGTTAGAGGAAAAAAAATCATTCTTAAACCTAATGATAAATGGCCAAGTGCGATAAAATTAAAAATTAAACTTTCAAGAAAAATTAGTGATTACAATGGAAATGTAATGAGCTCTCCAATTCAATATACTTTTTTAGACAAAAATAATAACGATTTTAAAACTATTACAGGAAAAGTATATAATGCAAATGACGATTTATTTGAAGTTGCTTTATTTAAAAAAATGAATCAAGATTTTCATTTAATTGATTTGACTGAAACAGATGAAGAGGGAAATTTTTCATATAATTATTTATCTAATTCAAAATATATAGTTGTAGCTATATATGATTCATATAATAATTTAGATAATGATATAAAAACAAAAAAATATGGCTTTAGCTCAAAAGAATACCTTGATTTAACAAAACAAGATAGTATTTATACGGATATTAAAATAGCTTTACCTCTTGAGAAATTATCTATTAAATCTTTTAAGCAAATA
>CAZYFB010000049.1:0-9599 GCA_964646655.1 uncultured bacterium | reverse complement strand
GCTTACTAATATTATAAAAAAACTCAATTCAATATTTTTCATATTATTAGTTCTTAATTTTACATTTTCTAATAATTTATCTGCTCCTCAAATACCAGAACTTAAAGCAGTAGCTCTTGATGGTGTGATACTTTTAACTTGGGATAAAGTAGCTGAAGAATCAATAGATACTAAAACAGGTTATGCAGATTTTGAAGGGTATAGACTTTATAAAAGTTCAGATGGTGGACAAACATGGGGCCAGCCGATACCTTTAAACGGGCAAATAGCTGGATATCAACCAATTTTTCAAACGGATTTGACGGAGCAGCAGGATACTACTCGATGTGTTTATACAAATAATTATTCTAATTGTATTGAAGAACGTGACGTTGAAATTTCTGGACCAGATCCCGTTGCCCCTCACTTTAATTTAGGTAACAACTCATTTTTAGAACATTCTTTTACAGACACAGATGTTATAAATGGTGTTGAATATACTTATGCAATCACCTCTTATGATATGGGTTTAAGAATTGGAAACACTGAAGTAATTAATTGTACATTTATTGATCCTGAAGATGGTCAAGCATATAATCAATTTGAATGTGAAGCTTTAATCAATCAAAATACTGAAGACCCATATTGCATATATGATGCAACTGCTGAAAATCCATGTGATTGGATTACCCCTCCAGCTAATGGTAGCGAAGCTATAATTGATACTTCATGGAAAAGAACCGGTAACCCTGGTAAGTTTACTTGTCCTGATGGTTGGATGTGTCCAAGTTTTGAAAGCCCAAAATCATCTGAATCTTTTACAGACTATAATGCTAATGGGTTTAGAGATATTGTAGAGGATTATGTTGATTCAAACGATAACAATCAATATGATAATTCTGAAGATTTTGTGGATACAAATAACAACGGACAATGGGATGATGGTATTTGTCAGAATACTAATTACAATAATGAAATAGATTGCGAGTCAAATGGTTTTATTTGGCTAAATCCTGAAAGTTATACTGATTCTAATGATAACAATGTATATGATGAAGCAGAACAATTTACAGATTCTAATGGCAATGGTATATGGGATTCAATTGCTGAGCCTTTTGTAGACTGTGGTTACATTGACTGTGTCACATTTGAAGGTGAGCTTGTATGTGAACATGATGAAGATTGGGGCTCTGCATGGATTGATGCGATTGTCCAAGAATTGTGGGTTTGCGAAGGTGATCAAAAATGGAATATATTAGCAGGTAATGGAATTTGGGATGAGGATAGAGAAAATAAAATCAATATTGTCACAATAACTCCTTCTGTTAATGCTATTGATATTACTTTTCCAGAAGGTGAAACGTTAGATGAATTTTTTGTTGCTAACATCTCAAATGTTGG
Source organism: uncultured bacterium (assembly GCA_964646655.1). Taxonomy (GTDB): domain Bacteria; phylum Fidelibacterota; class Marinisomatia; order SCGC-AAA003-L08; family D37C17; genus TMED6. Next base: position 8,219 of record CAZYFB010000049.1, on the reverse strand, counting down.
TACTGGTCAAGCAGGAGAAGAAATTGATATTAAATTAGTAGACGAATCTGATTTAGAGCCATATTTTGTTAAGATGGAGATTCAGGCAGAAGGTGATGATGATGACTTTGAAGGTTTTAAATCTAGAAACCCTTTCTTATATGTATGGAGAGTTGACTCTCTATCTACTCAAAATTTAAAGGCTGGCTATTATGCTGAATATACCATTTCAAACTTAACGGATGAGGAAATGCAAACTTATTTAGACATGCCAGGATCTGAAATGTCTGATGATGGTGATTTAATTAAAGTACCTACATACGAGATTGACCCTCATCCAATTATGTTCTCAGATGAAATAGGTGCTGAATCAAACTACACTCAATGGTTTAGCGGAATACAGTTAAGGTTTGATAATTACTGGTTTGAACTTCCACAAACAAATAGTTTTGCAGGAATAACTAATATTGATTATATGTCTGCTCTTGATAGTAATTATATTGAAATGAATACTGATGAGTCTGGAGATGTTAATATAACAGATCCTACACAGTTTCTTCCATGGATATTAGGTGAATTTGATACTCCAGGACAATGGTGGACAAATTCAGGTGGTGATTTATCTTTATCATACTGGGGTGGTAGTTTTGATTCTAGACCAATGTTTGACTATAGAATAGATTTTAGTACTACATCACATCCAGATACTGCTTATAGAGTATTTCCATCTAGTTCTGAAGATTTTTGTATTGACGTATCAATCACTAATGAAAATTGGGATGGAAATAAAGATGAAGTGTCTCTCCTTCCAATGAAGGTAACTAATTTAGCAACTGGAAGACAAGTTAGATCATGGCATAACGATAAAGGTATTTTTACTGCAGAAGGTTCACCAAGTTCAGATGATCCTGGATACGGTGATTGTACTTGGAACCCAAATGAAACCTTGTCATTTACACATGATAGTCTAGCTTTTTCAGATGATTTAGAAAATATTGATGATGAAAAGAGTTTTGAGCTTGTTATCAATTATACAATTGAAGCAATGAGACTAAAATATGGAAATGATTTCTTTCAACCTTTTGAAGAATGGAACAACAATATTAACAATGAATATCCATCAACAACTATAGTTGAGTATGCTGAGACACTTTGGGAAGCTAAAATAGATATAAATCAAGAAACTATTTATCCTGATATTTGTGATGAGGCATGCCCACCAAGTTTGGTTTATGATATTGATGGCGATAATATTAATGATAATCCATGGCAACAATTATATCCATGGGAAGATGGTGATTATGTAATTGTTTCTCCTGATAAATGGTATCAAGATGGTGATAGTTGGGTTGCTGATTTGTCTTTACTTGGCAAAAAAGATCCAAGCCTGCTTACTCAAGATGCATTAGATCAAATTTATGTAAATCCAAATCCGTACATTGTAAGTTCAGTATTTAATGAGGATGTATATGGTAATAGGTTAATTTTTAATAATCTCCCTAGTGAGTGTAAAATTTCAATTTTCACCATAACAGGTGATTTAGTTCAAGAAATTAATCATGGTGGAGAACTTAACCTAGATGGTGTACATGAATGGAATCTAAAGAATAAAAATGGTGATACTGTAGTGCCTGGTTTATACATATTTGTTGTTGAGGCTGGAGATTTAGACCCACGTTTAGGTAAGTTTGTAATTATTAAATAATTATTTACAAAGTGTTACACATAAAGAATTAAGTTTTTTTTTACATTTAATAAAATAAATAACGCAATAAGGAAGGTAAGAAATGAAAAAGTTAATAGTTTTTACATTTTTATGTTCACTATTATTTCCTAGAGAGTTAGTTTTGAATACAGCTGATGCTCTTTCAGTTAAAAGCAAACAAAACCCTCTTAACATTATTAATAATGAACATAATTTAGTTGAAAGAACAACTAGAGAAGATATCGTTTTATTTCATTGGGATTTTGAAAATACAGACTCACTTTGGATTGATGATGCTGGTTGGAACTTAACTACTGATGATTATAATAGTGAAACTCATAGTTATAATTCACCTAATACTCCAGATACATATAATGCAGTATGGAATTTAGTTTCTCCTACTGTTACAATGCCTGAGCTAGGTGATGGTGAAGTTATGAGATTTAAATTTGCACTAACTGGTGATATGCCTGACAATTCAGGTGATGATGGGTTTTTACAAGATTATTATCAACTTGCAATTATGGATTTAGAAGCATTAGCATGGCATGCTTCTGCAACTGCTCCAGAAGCAGATGGTTCATCTTATTGGTGTTCTGATGAGACTATAGGTCCAGATGGTGGTTATTTAGATGAGTGGATGCAGTATTTAGATACTCCAGCTATTACAGTTGGTGATAACGCTACTTTATCTGCAAAACTTAGATGGAGACTTGAAGACCCGGCAGGCGCTGTGATAGCAGGATCTTGTACTGATGGCTGGGATGCAGCTAATGTTAGAGTTTCAAATGATGGCGGAACAACATGGGAATTATTATCTGACCCTAATTTACCATATGATTTTGATTGTGGTTATGGTTGGATTTATAATGATTCTGAGTATGATACTGGAGGTTCATTAAACCAAGTTGCTGCTGGTTGGGGCGGACAAAGTACAGGAAGAGAGTTTCTTGACTTTTCTGCTGATTTATCTGCATATGCAGGACAAGAAGTGATTGTAAGGTTTGCGTTTGGATCTGATCCAGCATATAACACATTTGATCAAACTGATATGACAGGTTTCCAAGTTGATAATATTGTTATTGAAGATTCAAGTGGTGCGCTTTATAGTGATGATGCTGATGCATCTGTTGATAATAATACGATGATTCCATCTGGCGAGGTATGGGAAGCACAATTTTATGATTATTTAAATTGTACTGATGCTAGACCAGGAGCATGTGGTGCTTGGGAATGGTATGAGCCAGGCTTAGCATTTAATGGTAATGTTCTTCATGATATTTCACATTTAGCTGGTAAAGATGTTATCATTAAATTTTCTACACGTTATGATGGTGATGATGATGGAGGTGTAGGAACTGGATTTTTCATGGATGATTTTATTGTATATAAAGAATCTTCAGGAAACTTTCCACCACCTGCAAACTTAACTGCAGAATCAGGTGATGAAGAAGCTATGCTTGCATGGCAAGATATGAATTTATCTGGAACATTTGATTATGATTTTACAAATGGACTACCAACAAATAGTATTATTATGAATGGTGAGTCTGTGTCTTTCGCAGGTGAAAAATATGATATTGCTGGAGAATCAACTGTAGAATCTATGCAGGTATTTAATATGGGCGTTGGTCCAGTTACAGTTACAATAGCTGGCTTTGGAAAGCAAGGTGCATTATATAATGCTGAGCCATTATATACTATGGATGTTGAACTTCCAACTGCAAATGATTGGAATACAATCGATTTAACAGGTATGGGCTGGACTTTTAATAATGGATTCATTTTAGCACACTCATTTGATAGTGTAATTAGTGCTGGACTTGATGAAACTGCTACCCCATCAACTAATTCTATGATTTTATTCCAAGGTGGATCATGGGATACCTGGGCTAATGCAGCTGCTGGAAGTGGCGGCGCAGTCGCTGATGGTGAGTGGACTATTAGAGCTACAATTAATCAAGCTGGTGCAGGCGTAACATATAATGTTCAAAGAGATGGCGTTCAAGTAGCTTCTGGTGTTGGAACTAATGAGTATACAGATACAGGTTTAATAAATAACTCAGTATATACTTATACTGTTTCTGCAACTTATCCAGATGGTACAGAGTCAGACCCATCAGATCAAGTTGAAGTGACTCCACAAGCTCAAACAGTGCATCAAGAATCATGGGATGATGGAACAGCTGAAGTTGAATGGAATCCAGATGGTAGCGGACAGCTTGCTGCTGTAAGATTCTCAGCACATGATTCAGGTGAACAACTTATAAGATTCCATTGGTATCAAGTAGGTGATGGTGGCGCTTTTTATGTTAAAGTATGGGAAGATGACAATGGTATGCCAGGAAATGAAATTTTAAGTGTAGTTCAAGTTGCTGGTAACGTTGACGGTTGGAATGTAAGAGATTTAGTTTCTGAAAATCTAGACGTAACATGTGATTTCTGGATTGGTATGAAACGTTTCTCTTCATCAATGCCAATAGGTATTGACACATCATCTGATTCAGGAAATTCGATGAATAGTGATGATGGAACTGCATGGAATGCAGTTGGAGGTAATGTAATGTTTATGGTGGATATTGATGCTGGAGAAGAAGGTGGTGAGCCTTGTGTTCTTAGTAATGCAGACGATATGATTCCTTCTATATTTGAAGTTTCAAACGCATATCCAAATCCATTTAATCCTTCAACAACAATAGATATTAACATTCCTGAAGCAGGGTTATTAAACGTTGGTGTTTATAACTTAAAAGGACAATTAATGTCTACATTAATAAATAAAAATGTATATCCTGGCTCATATTCATTAGCATGGGACGCATCTAACTTAACAAGTGGGTTATATATTTTCTCTGTTACATATGGAGATAAAACATATAATCAGAAAGTGACTCTGGTTAAATAGATGAAACATACATTTTTAAGAAGTGTAATTTTAACTCTGAGCCTCCTTATTGGTGGCTCAGAGTTTCTTTTTTCAAGCGATAAAAGTTTGTCAACTTTTTTGTTTGCTTTAAAGTCTAATATAAATCCGTTAGAAATTTCAAAAACTAGAAATTCTTTAACGGTTGATAATTCATCAATTCAAAACTTTATTGATACTCATGATATAGAAAATATTGAACCGTGGTTAATGGGTGCAAATGAAAATGATTTTGATGGGAATGTATATTTAAATAGAATTTATCGTGTATATATTGGTGAAAATAGATCGGATATTGATTATTTAATATCTACTATGGATTCAAATTTAGAAGCTATATATGCTGAACCTGAATATTTAAGAAAACCACTGTACGTACCAAATGACCCTGCATTTGATCTGCAATGTAGCATGCCTTCTGTTAAGGCTATTCAGGCGTGGGATTTTTGGGATATTCCAAATGTAATGCCTGCGGATGGTCAAGAAGTTTTGCTTGCTTCTGTAGATACAGGAGTAGATTATACACATCCTGATTTGGTTGCAAATATATGGGTCAACCAGGGTGAGATACCATCTTATATAACTGATGATCAAGAACTTTTTCAAATTGTTGATAGTGATGGTGATGGAAAAATTTCTTCACTTGAAATGATTTCAGAGTTTATTATGGCAGATTTAAATGAAGATGGTCAAGTTAATTTAAAAGATATTTTTGCTGAGGGGTCTCCATATATAGACTTTCAAGATAATGATGGAAACGGATATGCCGATGATTTGATTGGTTGGGATCCTGCGGGAACGTGGACAACTCAAACAGATTATGATAATGATCCTTTTCCTAAAATAGATGGAGCAGCAACAGATGGTGGAACATGGGCTCATGGATCTCATGTAGCTGGAATACTTGCTGCAACTTCAGACAATGGTATTGGTATGGCTTCCACAGTTTTTAATGGAAAAATTATGTCTATTAAAACTTCTACTGATGGTCAAAACACAGATGACCCAGGCATTCAAAATGGTTATGATGGAATTTTATATGCTGCAAAAGCTGGTTATTATGCAGGTACATTAACTATTATTAATAATAGTTGGGGTGGTGGAGGTTACTCTAATAGTGAACAAAGCGTTATAAATACAGCTCATAACACTTATGGAGCAGTAGTTGTTGCTTCAGCTGGAAATGGTTCAAATACTGGAAATGAAGAACAATATGAGACTGGCTATCCAGCTAGTTATGAAAATGTAATATCAGTGTGCGCGATTGGTTGTAATGGTCAATGGGGCGGATGGGCATCATATCATCCAACAGTAGATTTAGCAGCTCCAGGTGAAAGTATTTATTCTGCTATTATTGGTTCTGGATATGCTTCATGGAACGGATCATCTATGGCTGGACCAAATGCAGCTAGTTGCATTGGACTGCTTAAAGCTTTTTATCCTGATATGGATAATGATCAATTAATTGAAAGAATTACAAGTACCGCAGATAGATTTATTTATGATAGAAACCCAGAATATGAAACATGTAATGGATATGCTGGAAATGATTGTCTTGGTAAAGGAATGGTAGATGCATATAAAGCAATTGGAATTGAAATTGCGCCAAATATTGCAATTTTGAGTACAAATATAATTGAAGAGATTGATAATGCAGATGGTGATGGAGTGGTTAATCCAGGCGAACATTTTTCTATTAATATTAGTTTGGAAAATCAACAAGGGTGGCAAAATGCTACCAATATTAATGCAGTATTGAGTACTGATTATGAAGGCGTTACAATAGGCACAAACTCTGCTAATTGCGCATCATTAGATGCGGGCCAGTCATGTGCTGCGCAGTATGATTTTGCTTTATCTGATGATGTTGCTTTAGGTGATATTGAATTTAATCTTTTAACAACAGCATCAGGTCCTGATAATTATGCATTTGAAGCAAATTTAATATTTGATGTTAATGTATCACTGCATCAAGCAGGTTTCCCAGCAGATGTTTCTGGTGAACTTATTTCTTCTGCGGCAATTATGGGTGATCATATAGTTTCTTCAGATAAAGCTGGTTTTGTTCATCAATTTAACTTTGATGGAACTGAAGTTTTTGATAATGTTTTCCCATTTGAAACAGGAGATCAAAATTGGGGGTCTCCAGCTACAACTAATGATGGTAGTAACATTTATTTTACCTCAAAAAGTGGAAGTGTATTTAATTATTCTAATTTAGGTATGGAGTCATGGGATACCGAAGGGTTTGTAACTGCAACTCCAGCACTTGGAACATTAAATGCATCTCAAGATGATGATTTAGTTTTAGCTCAATATGGAGGTGACAGATTATTATTTGCATATGAAGATGGAAATAGTCAAATCAATTTAGATGGATTTCCTGTTTTATTAGATGAGAAAGTACAAAGAGGGGTAGCTCTAGCTGATTTTAATGGCAATGGATTTGATGATATTGTGGTAGGGACCGATGATGAGTTTATTCATTTGATTTACGATGATGGTACAATTGCTTGGTCTTATGAAACTGGCGGTGATATTAGAGTAGCACCATCAGTTCTTGAGCTTAATACTGGCGAAAAAATTATACTAGCTGGCTCTAAAGACGACAATTTTTATGCTTTAAATAGTGATGGTACTGTTCGTTTTATGGTTGAAACTGAAGATGATATTTTAAGTGAAGCAAGTATTGTTGATGTTGATGGAGTTGGTCCAGTAATTTTCTTTTCATCAGGAAATATGGTCTATGCGGTAGAAACAGATGGTGATTTTTATTTAGATTGGCCCATGACAGTAAATGGAGAAGTTACAAGTTCAATTGTTTTCTCGGAGGTTAATGGTCAAGATTATGCAATATTTGGCGATGAAGCAGGGTATGTACATATGTATACTCTATCTGGTCAATCATACGACAATTTTCCAATAAATTATGGATTTCCATTTAAAGGAACCCCAACTATTTATGATACAGATAATGATGGTGATTTAGAAATTATCATTGGATCTACACAATCGCTTGTAAGCATTGATATTAAAGAAAGTGGAAGTGCAGAAGGGTATTGGAATACTCATAGATCTAATATGCAAAGAAATGGTCATTTTATAAGTAATCTAGATGCTCTTGACATATCTGATCAAATTATTGATTATGAGTTTGCTTTATACAATGCATACCCAAACCCATTTAATCCAACAACAACTATTGAATATGAAGTTCCATTTTCAATGGATGTTGTATTAAATGTGTATGATATTTCAGGAAAATTAGTTAAAACATTAGTTAATGATATGAAAAATACTGGTAAACACTCAATTGTTTGGGACGGTACAACTCAATATGGAAATAGTGTTGCCAATGGAATGTATATATACAAATTAATTTCAAGTGAAAATATATCAATTTCTAATAAAATGATTTTATTGAAATAAATATTTATTTGCATTTGAATATTTGATATTTTACCTTTATATATACCGTGCGGGTATATTTTTATATATTGAATAAAAATTTTAAAAAAATAATACATAATAATAGATAAAAAGGAGATAACTTTGAAAAAAGCTATTATGTTAAGCGTAATAGGAATATTTTTTGTATCTTCTGTATTTGCT
>CAZYFB010000048.1:8683-9719 GCA_964646655.1 uncultured bacterium | reverse complement strand
GATGATGAAGTTGAAAAAGCAGTTGCCATAGCTGAAGCCATAGCTCTAAAATGTAGAATCGGATTAATTCTCGTACTTATAAAAAATATAATAGGGAGAATAAAAAAAAGATGAATTGATAACCCAAATGCAATAGTAAGCATATATTTACCAACAGAGTAAAATAGACTCAAATCTGAAACTGATACGGTCTTAACCATAAGGCCAAAAACACCAATAGGGGAGAGTTTTATGATCATTTGGGTAAGATACATTACAGCATTATACAAGGAAGTGAAAAAGTTTGTTAAAGTTTCTTTATTATCTTTGGGTAACATAGTAATTGAAACACCCAATAGAATGGTAAAGAATATAATACTTAGTATATCCCCATTTGCTGCAGCTGATATAGGATTCTCAGGGATCATTCGTATGAAAATATCTGCTGTTGAATCTGGTGTATTTAAATTTTTATAATCATAACTTGTAGAATTTAGTAACGTTTCATTATCTGAATAATTTACACCAGGCTTTAAAATATTAGTTAAGAATAAACCAATTAGTATGGCAAATAAACTTGTACACATGTAGTATAAAATTGTTTTTAAACCTATTTTACCTAAACGCTTTGTACCTCCTATACTGGAAACACCAACAATAATTGAAGTAAAGATTAGAGGGATAATAATCATTTTAAGAAGTTTTATAAATATAACTCCAAAAGAAACAAATAAATCATATAAAGCTATTAGAATATCAGATGAAAGAATTAATAAAAAATTATTTTTAATATAGGTACCCACCAGAATACCTATAATCATTGAGATAAGTATTTGCCAGTGTAGTGTTTTGAGTATATGTTTCATGATGAAATATAAAAAAAAAGGGGATTAAAAAATCCCCTTTTTTAATTAAGGTGAATTCTACTAGAATCCAAGACCAAGATTAACTGTGATATCAAAATCACCTGTTAATAAAGCATAGTCCACAGCTGTTGATAGGTCAGTTCCCCATCCAGTTCCAGCACCTTCCCACCAAGTATAAGACATACCTAGAG
>CAZYFB010000048.1:0-8583 GCA_964646655.1 uncultured bacterium | reverse complement strand
AGCTATTGTAGCTATTTTAGTAACTAGTTTCATTTATTTTCTCCTTGTTTTGTTTTTGTAATTATAATTCTAGTACTAGTAGAATTACAAAGTTTCGTTTAATTAAAATGTAACACCTAATGATAATCTAATCTCATTAGGAGCAACTGTATCAATAATAGGATCACCATTAGCATCAACGTCTCTAGCAAGATTATTAATAATATAATCAAGAGATACAGTTAAATTATTTAAAGTAGAATAATTTGCTCCTACTGTAAATTGAGGATCACCATTAGCATTCATACCTAAGCCAATCGATCCATAATCATATGCTATAAAAATTCTATGATCAAAACCGTCACTATCAAAACCTGCTACTGGACCATCTTCTTCAGCATCAAGAGCAAGTGCAAGACCAATAACTAGTGATGGCTCATACGCACCAGCTAAACCTGCATTAGGGTCACCTGTTACATCATTAAATCTCATTGATATAGTAGGATTAACAGTGCTTGAAAAAGCTAAGCCACTTATAGTTAATGCTATTAATGTTAGTATAATATTTTTTCTCATTTAAGCTCCAATTACTATTTATTGAGTGAGTTAATAAGGAAGGGCAAGCCCTTCCTTATTAAGTTTGTAATTAGAAAAGGATTCTAAAATCCAAGACCAAGATTAACTGTGATATCAAAATCACCATTTATTAAATCATAGTCTACAGCTGTTGATAGATCAGTTCCCCATCCAGTTCCAGCACCTTCCCACCAAGTATAAGACATACCTAGAGCTGGATCAGTACCATAACCTAAACGGAATGTTGAACCTGCAGGGCCAGCTAAGCCAACCATTAAAGTTCCACCTTCCCAACCAAAAGTTGTGTTATCGTTCACATCAAAATGTACACCGAATGATTCTACTGCTGCCATTGTACCTGCATTTTGTGCATCATCAGAGTAAGTATTACCCCAAGTGATGTTCATTCCTGCGAACATGAAAGAAGCTAATGTAGCTATTGTAGCTATTTTAGTAACTAGTTTCATTTATTTTCTCCTTGTTTTGTTTATTTACTTTATTAAATATTAAATCTAAACTAATTCTTTTTTACGGCCTAAAATTAAACAATTTCAAACTATCTATGCAAACATTTAATGTAATACTTTAACCAAAATATACCTAAGTCTAATAAAAACAACACTATAATTATTATTAATTTACCTGTAAAATATAATTTTATCAAACTTTTTAAGATTATTTGGACTAAAAATCACTATAAAAGTGCTATTTTTCAATAATTTGTGAGATTTTGGTTAGCATTTTGATTGGAATGTTATGCTGTGCATCATAATTAATAATCTGAACATTGGCATTTTGTTGTTTTAGAATATGATATGCTTCTTCAGATCTTTCATAAAGAACTATTTTATCATTTTTCCCATGCCCTATGATTATAGGTGTTTGTTTTTGGGCTTTATTTAATTTTATATCTCTGCTAACAAATCCAGATATTGGAAAAATTGCACCTAATTTTTTATTTAGATTGCATACTATTTCGTAACATATTGTTGCTCCTAATGAAAATCCAATAACATACACATTAGTAGAGTCAAATTTTTTAAAAACATCATCATAGAAAAAATCACTTATAAGTTTTTTTGGTTCTTCAGTAGCCCATTCACCTGGTTTTTTTTCATAAGTCCAAGTCCGCCTTTCAGATGCATTGTCAACCATGTAAGGTCCTTGAACTAAATACCAGTTATAATCTTTAAAAAGTTGGTAATTTACTAAGGGCAAAAAACTATCTTTATTCCCCTGCCATCCATGAAATGCTACAATTACTTTTTTAGATTTATTTGATTTAATAAAAGAGTAATCTATTTTTTTGGTATCATTCATAAAATAATAATTTATTTATTAATAAAGATGTGTAATTTAAGCATCATTTATTATGTAATTATGTAACTGTTTATTACTAACAAAATATAGAAAGATTGTGATGATACTTGGTGTACCTAAAGAAACATTAACCAATGAAACTAGAGTTGCAGTTATACCTGCAACTGTAAAACAACTAACTTCTGCAGGTTTTGATATTATTATTGAATCCAATGCTGGAAAGCTTTCGCAAATATCTGATGCAGATTATATTGAATCAGGTGCTAAAATTGTTAATTCAGCTTCTGATATTTTTCAAAAATCTGATATGATATTAAAAGTAAATTCACCCTCCGAAGTAGAATTATCTATGTTAAAAGAAAATAGTGCATATATTTCTTTTTTTCAAACAATGAAAGAAACCTCGAAAGTGAAGCTATTTAAAGATAAAAAAATTACTGGTTTTTCAATGCATTTAATTCCTAGAACCACGCTAGCTCAAAAAATGGATGCACTAAGTTCACAGACGAATATTGCTGGCTATAAAGCAGTTTTAATAGGATCTTGTCATATAGATAAATATATGCCTTTGCTAATGACAGCTGCAGGAACAATTTCTCCAGCTAAAGTACTCGTTCTTGGAGCTGGTGTGGCAGGCTTATCTGCAATTGCTACTGCAAAAAGATTAGGTGCTCAAGTAGAGGCCTCTGATGTAAGGCCAGAAGTAAAAGAACAAGTCGAAAGTTTAGGAGCAAAATTTTTAGAAGTTAAATCTGAAACAGAAGATGGTGTCGGAGAAGGGGGTTATGCTAAGGAAACTTCAGATGAATATAAAAAAAAGCAAGCTGAATTATTAAATGAAAGAATTTCTGTTTCTGACATAGTTGTTACAACAGCACTTATACCTGGTAGACCAGCACCAATATTGATTAATGATAAAATGGTCGAATCTATGAAGTCAGGGTCTGTAATTATGGATTTAGCTGCAGAAAATGGTGGTAATTGTAGCTTAACTAAACCTGATGAGTGTATTAATATAAATGGAGTCACTATTGATGGTACAGTTAATTTGGCAGGAACAATGAGTGTCCATGCATCACAATTATATTCTAAAAATGTTTGTGCTTTTTTATTACATGGATATGATAAAGATAGTGATAATTTTAATTTTGATGATGAAATTGTATCTGGCTCAATGTTTACTCACATGGGTGAAATTGTTGATGAAAGAACAAAAGTTTCAATTGAGGAGGAAAATTAGTGGATATAACTATTCTAACAATATTTATTTTAGCAGTTTTTGTAGGATTTGAAATTATAACTAAAGTACCACCAACTTTACATACACCTTTAATGTCAGGATCAAATGCAATTTCAGGCATTGCAATTATAGGTGCTATTTTGTCAACCGTAATTAATGGCCAGATTGGAATGTGGCTTGGTTTTATTGCGGTTGTATTTGCAATGGTTAATGTGATCGGTGGTTTTTTAGTTACTGATAGAATGCTTAAAATGTTTAAAAGGAAATAAATGGATAATTTTTATTTAGATTTAGCTTATTTAGTATCAGCTGTATGCTTTATATATGGTTTAAAAATGTTAAGCCATCCAAAATCAGCTAGAAATGGTAATATGATTGCAACTATTGGTATGCTAATTGCAGTAGTTACTACAGTTTTGAGCGGTACGTCACTGGATTTAAAAATGATTGCTTTTGCAATGATTATTGGATCAATAATAGGAGCATTTTTTGCAGTAAGAGTTGAAATGACTCAGATGCCTCAATTAGTAGCAATTTTTAATGGATTTGGTGGAGGAGCTTCAGCTCTTGTTGCATCTTCTGAATTTATCAAAAACTCTGGAAGTTTCACTTCAAACAGTACTGAAATTTCAATGTTACTACTTGTTTCTATAATACTAAGTTTATTAATTGGGACTTTAACTTTTACGGGAAGCTTCATTGCTTTTGGTAAGCTACAGGGAATAGTAACTACTAAACCCGTAACATTTACTGGTCAACAATTATTTAATGCAATTATTGCTATAGTAATTATTGTAGCTTCTTATATGGTGCCTACATATGGATTAAATTCTTTCTATACAATTGTGGCTTTATCTGGGCTTCTTGGTATTCTTTTGGTAATTCCAATTGGTGGTGCAGATATGCCAGTTGTTATTTCATTATTAAATTCATATTCAGGTATAGCTGCAGCAATGACAGGGTTTGTACTTTATGGCGCTGGTCAACAATCAGCAGGAAGTGCATTAATCATTTGTGGAAGTCTTGTAGGTGCTTCAGGAATGATATTAACACAAATTATGTGTAAAGGAATGAATAGATCATTAGCAAATGTTATTTTTGGTGCAGTGGGTGGTGATGATTCATCTGCGGGTTCTGGAGAAGGTCAACAACTAAATATTAAAAGCTATTCAACAGAAGAGGCTGCAATGATTTTTGATGCAGCTGAAAAAATTATAGTAGTACCAGGTTATGGTTTAGCAGTAGCTCAGGCACAACATGCAGTAAGAGAAGTAGCTGAATTTTTAGAAGGTAAAGGAAAGAATGTGCTATATGCAATTCATCCTGTTGCTGGAAGAATGCCAGGTCACATGAATGTACTTTTAGCAGAAGCCAATATATCTTATGAACAATTGAAAGACCTTGATGAAATTAATCCTGAGTTTGAAGATTGTGATGTTGCGTTAGTTTTAGGTGCAAATGATGTTGTTAATCCTGCTGCAAGATCAGATCAAAGTAGTCCAATTTATGGTATGCCAATTCTAAATGTTGATAAAGCCAGAACAGTTATGGTAAATAAAAGGTCAATGAATGCTGGTTTTGCTGGTATTCAAAATGAATTATTTGGCTATGAAAATACAATTATGATTTTTGGGGATGCTAAGGATATGCTAACAAAATTATTAAATGATTTAAAGGAATTATAATCGAATTTTCATTAGACAACTATTATGTTCAAATCATTACAACCTTAATAATTGGTTATTTATTTGGTTGTATTCAAACTTCATTTTTTATTGGAAAAATCCTATTTAAAGTAGATGTTAAAAATCAGGGAAGTAAAAATGCTGGAGCATCAAATGGAGTGTTGTTGTTTGGTTGGAAATATGGAGTTTTAATAGGTGTTATTGATTTACTTAAGGCATATATTCCAGTATCTATCTGTCTTTCTTTAACAGGGTATGATATGTTTTTAGCTAGCATATTAGGAGGAGGAGTAATATTAGGCCATACTTTTCCATTTTTTATGAATTTTAATGGAGGCAAAGGTATGAGTTCATACTTTGGAATGATACTTGCGTTAGATTTTTCATTTGGAATGATTTTATTGCTTTTGGCATCAATATTTTTAATGTTAACAAATTATGTTGCTGTTGCAACAATATTAATTTTAATTATTGTACCGGTAAGAGAATATTTTTCACCAAGTTATGTGCAATATCATCCTGAATTTGTATTAAGCCTATTATTTTTTTCAATATTAATTATATCTAAACATTTAGAAAATTTAGTAAAAATTAAGAATGGAAATGAAACCACTTTTTGGTCTGTTTTTAAAAAATAGATGCATCCAAAATTTTCGCTTATTCTTGACTTTGATAGTACACTAATTAAAACAGAATCCATTGAAGACTTATCAAAAATAGTTTTAGATGACAAAAGTCAAAAAACTGAACTTTTAAAAAAAATATCAGATATAACAAATAAAGCTATGTCTGGAGAAATGTCTTTTGAGGATTCATTACATCAACGTTTATCATTATTAAATGTAAATAAAAATCATATTAATCAGTTAAGTTTGCAAGTTTCTAAAAATTTTGATAATTCATTTATTAGAAATCTAGATTTTTTTGAATCTTTTATGGATGATATTTACATTGTTTCAGGTGGATTTAAAAAAGTTATCAAATATGCATTTAAATCAATAAGTAATAAATATTGGAATATTTTTGCTAATGATTTAGAATTTATTGGAAATAATATGATTGGTGTTGATAGAATTAATCCCTTAAGTAGAAATTTTGGTAAAGCAGAATTAATTAAATCTATGAATTTATATGGAGATATAATTGTAGTAGGGGATGGTTATACTGATTATGAAATAAAAAAACTTAATCTAGCAAAATATTTTTTATGTTATACAAAACATATTAAAAGAAGCGAAGTAATTAAGCATTCTGATTTAGTGTGCGATGATTTTAACCAAGTCGTAAAATTTCTTGATAAAAGATATTTTTAATCCTCAATTGTTGGTGGAAAATTCTGTTGATAAATCTCTAATATTTCTCTAGCTAAATAATTTGGATATTGACCATTTCTTCTTTTTTTAATTTTATCACATGCTTTGTACCAATCATTTTCATTTTTAATGGGGTAAAGTGTTTTTTTTTCTTCTTCTGTGAGTGACATTTTTTCCATTTTTTACTCCAATAATTATTTAATATAATATAATTTATGCTACATAATTTAATAATTAAAACTAATTAAATGAGGTATAAAATGTCTGATGAATTAAAAAATCAAATTATAAATGATATTAATAGTAATGATGTTATACTATTTATGAAAGGTACTAAGCAGATGCCAATGTGTGGATTTTCTGCAACTGTAGTTAAAGTTTTATCAATGTATAGCATTGATTATAAAGATATAAATATTTTAGAAGATCCTAATATACGTATTATGCTTTCAGAGCATTCAAATTGGCCAACTATTCCTCAGCTTTTTGTAAAAGGTGAATTAATTGGTGGGTGTGATATAGTAGTTGAACTTCATAATTCTAAAGAATTAGAAAAAATACTTTCTTGAATACATACTATATAGCAGTTTTTGGTTTGGTTTTTACAACCTTCATATGGGGAGTTACATTTGAAATTGTAGAAGAATCTTTAAAATCAATTCCACCTAATGTTTTCAATACAATAAGGTTTTTAATTGCTGCTTTTTGCACTTTTGTAGCTATAATTATTAAACATGGAAAAATTTTTATTTCAAAGTTTGAATATAAAGCTGGATTTATTTGCGCTGCACTTTTAGCTCTTGGATATTTTTTTCAAAGCCTTGGTTTGTGGGAGAATAGTTTTTATTTGAAAAGTGATCCAAATAAATCAGCCTTTATTACAGGAACTAGCGTTTTAATGGTTCCAATAATTATGTATTTAATGAACAAAGGTAAAATAAATAAACATTTATTGATTTCAATTTTTTTTGTATTACTTGGATTAGGAATTTTATTAAATCCAAATGTAGAAAAATTTACATTTGGTGATTTGTTAACATTTTTTTGCGCCACTTCCTTTGCTGCGCATATAATTTTTCAAGGAAATTATTTAATTAAGGGAATTAAAGATATTTTTAGTTTTTTCTTAGCACAAACTTTCTTTGCGAGTATATTTTTTTTATTACCTTCAATATTAGAAATGAATTATTTATTTGATACAATTGAATTTAATTCAACTGTATTATCTGGTTTGCTTATAACAGGTATTTTTGGTACGTTTATAGCTATTATGATTATGGTTTGGGCACAAAAAATTGTCTCTCCAATTCAAACAGCTATGATTTTTTCTATGGAGCCTGTTTTCGCAGGGTTTTACAACCATTTTTTTACAGATCACATACTTACTGGATGGGGTATTTTTGCTGGATTTATTATTGTTTTAAGTATAATTTATCATGAATATAATATGAGCAGTGTATGAAAAAAGTTGCAGTTATATTTGGAGGTTCATCAACAGAAAGAGATGTATCTTTACATACAGGCCTTTCTGTAATTGAAGCTATCAAAAATAGATATGATGTACTTCCAATTAATTTGTCCAATGATTTTAGGGATTTGAATGAACAATTATTAGACATTGATTTGGTTTTTTTAGCACTTCATGGCGGATTTGGCGAAGATGGTACCATTCAAAAATATTTAGAGAATTATAATATTACATATACTGGATCAGATTCTAAATCCTCAGCAATTGCAATGGATAAAAACAAAACAAAATTAATCGCAAAAAAAAATAAAATACCTGTTTTGGATTGGTTTGTAATCAATAATGAAAATGAAATCGATATAACCAGATTAAATTTTCCATTAATTATTAAACCAAATGATGGAGGTTCAACTATTGGGTTATATTTTTGTAAAGATAAAAATGAATTTAACATAAATATAAAAAAATCACTTGCATTTTCTGATAAAGTCATGATAGAGCAATACATAGATGCTAGAGAAGTTTCAGTTCCAATTTTAGATGGTCAGGTTTTACCAATAATAGAAATTTTTCCCAAAGGATTTTTATATGATTATGATTCTAAATACAAAGAAAAAGGTAGTAATTATCAAGTTCCAGCCAAAATAAAGGATAATATTTCAAGAAAACTAGCTGAGGATTCAATAATTCTTTATCAAAAAATTGGCTGTAGACATTATGCAAGAATAGATTATTTGATTTACGAGGATAAATATTATTTACTTGAAATTAATACTTTACCTGGACTTACGTCAACAAGTTTGCTTCCAAAATCTGCATCTAAGATAGGTTTAAATTATAAAAATCTCGTAGACAAAATAATAAATATTGCATTAAAAAAATAAAATTAAAACAACTATTGTATATTTTAAAAAAAAATTTTAAATTGCGAGGCTATAGATAGCAGAGCTTTTTTATATATTAAATGAAGCCATTGTAGCTCAGTTGGCCAGAGCAGCTGAT
>CAZYFB010000047.1:0-9980 GCA_964646655.1 uncultured bacterium | reverse complement strand
TTAGTATAAACTTAATAAAATTTAATTATGCATAAAAACATTTCAATTATAGTTCCAATATATAATGAAGAATCATCTATTAATCAACTGTATGAAGAAATAGTTGATTCACTTAAAAATATAACAAAAATTTATGAAATTATATTTGTTGATGATGGTAGTACTGATAAAAGTATTTCTAACATCAATAGTTTAGTCTCTAAAGATAATAATGTAGTTCTTGTTCAGTTAAATAGAAATTATGGAAAATCTGATGCGCTTCAAGAGGGCTTTAACATTGTAAAATATGATTATGTGATTACAATGGATGGTGATTTGCAAGATGATCCAAAAGAAATTAAAAATTTGATAAATGTGCTTGATGAGGGGTGGGATTGTGTTTCAGGTTGGAAAAAGAATAGAAAAGATCCATTATCTAAAACTATTCCATCTTATTTTTTTAATAGATTTATAAGTATTTTTTCTGGATTAAGAATACATGATTTTAACTGTGGAATAAAAGCTTATAAAAAAAATGTTATAAAAAGTCTAAATATTTATGGTGGTTTACATAGATATATTCCTTTACTATTATTTAATAATGGATTTAAAGTAACAGAATTTGTTGTAAATCATAGACCTAGAGAATATGGTGTCACTAAATATGGTAAGTCTAGATTTTTACATGGAATTTTTGATTTTCTTACTATTAATTTTTTGAAGAAATATTTTAATAGACCTATGTATTTTTTTGGTACATTTGGAATTGTTTTAAGTGTTCTAGGTTTGGGAGTTAATATTTATTTAACAACTCTTTGGTTTCAAGGAACATACATTGGTAATAGACCATTATTTTTTCTTGGCATATTATTAATACTTGTTGGTATACAATCTTTATCTATAGGATTAATAGGTGAACTAATTGTTAATTCTGCAAGAAACAAAGAAAATAAAATAAAAAAAATAAATTCAGAAAAATGAAAATTGTTTTGATCAGCCCTTCGCCACCTTTGAGGGGAGGTATATCAGATCATAATATAGGATTATATCATAAATTATCTGAAAAACATGATGTAGAAATTTTTTCTTTTAGTTATTTGTATCCAAAGTTTTTTTTCCCTGGAAAATCTCAAAATTTTTCCAACAAAGATAAATTCAAAAATACTCATTATACAATTAGTTCTATAAACCCAATTAGTTGGATAAAAACTTCTAATAAAATTAAAAAATTGAATCCAGACATTGTAATTTTTTCATTTTGGAATCCTTTTATAGGATTATCATTAGGTACAATTGCAAAACTTTTAGCAAGAAATATTAATAGAAAAAAAATAATTTCAATTTGTCATAATATAAAACCTCATGAACAAAGTTGGTTTGACAAAAAATTAGTTAAATTTTATACTAATACATTTGATAATTTTATTTTTATGTCATCTTTTGTTGAAAATGAATTAAATGAGTTTAAAAATAAATTTAAAAGCGTTATTAGATTCTTACCCTTTAATATTCATTATAAAACATCTTATGATAAAATAAAAATTTCAACAGAAATGGGATTTTCATCTAATGATAGAATAATTTTATTTACAGGGCTTATAAGACCATATAAAGGTGTGGATAATTTGTTATTAGGTACTAAAAGTTTTCTTAAAAAAAATAAAAATCATAAGTTAATAATCGCTGGTGAAGCTTATGAGGATACAGAAAAATATAAATCTATAATTCGCAAAAATGGAATTGATGATAAAGTTATATGGATTGATAAATTTCTAACACATTCAGAAATTGAAAAATTAATGATTATATCTGACGTATTAATTTTACCCTACAAGTCTGCCTCACAAAGTGGAATTATTTCTAAAGCTTGGAAATATAATTTACCAATCATAGCTAATAATGTAGGAGGTTTCTCAGAATGTATTATTAATGGAAAATCAGGTTATATTATTGAAAATAATTCTATTACTTCTTTAGAAGAAAAAGTAAATACATATTTTAATTCTAATGATAAAAATGAAATGACCAAATTTATATTATCAAACAAGCATAAATTTTCATGGGAATATTACATTTCTGGTATTTGGGAACTTGTTAATGAATCCTAAGGTTAACATATTAATTTTAAATTGGAATGGTTCAAAATATTTAGTTGATTTAATACAATCTATTAAAGCCAATCATTATACTAATTATAAAATTACATTAATTGATAATAATTCAACAGATAATTCATTAAATAAAATTAAAAATGAAAAATTAGATATAATTTCACATAAAAATAATTATAAATATGCAAAGGGATATAATAAAGCTATTTTTGAACTTAAAAATGATGATTCTGAGTTTTTGTTATTGCTAAACAATGATACTATTTGTGATAAAAATATTTTAACCTCATTTTTGCATGCCCTAAAAGACTATGGTGATAATTGTTTAATGGGAGCAAAAATTTTATATGTAAACGATAAAAAAAAGATATGGTATGCAGGTGGAAAATTTGGTCTACTTAATTCGTTTGTATCTCATAGGGGAATCAGGAAAAAAGATAATTCCAACTTTGATAATGATTGTATTACAGATTATATAACAGGTTGTTGTTTATTTATTTCAAAAAAGAATTTTCTAAAATTAAATGGTTTTGACGAAAAATTTAATATGTATGGGGAAGATGTTGATTTATCAATAAGAGCCCAAAACCTTGGAATTAAATGTTATTATATTTCAAACGCCAGACTATGGCATTATGTGTCTGCAAGTTACGGTGGCAACTTTAATTTGGTTAAGATTATTACAAAAATAAGTTCATTATTTAAATTAATGATTAAGTATCCAAAAAGAATTATTTTAGGATTAAAATGACAAAAGTACCAAATCTATTCATAGTTGGGGCCCCTAAATGTGGCACTACATTTTTATACACATATTTAAAAAAGCACCCTGATATATATTTTCCAAATTTTAAAGAACCTCATTTTTTTGGTAGTGATTTAATAAGGAAGAACGGTGCATATAATTTATCCCAAAAAGATTATAACGATTTATTTTCTACAGATAAAAAGATTATTGGAGAAGCATCAACATTTTATATTTTCTCAAAAAAATCAGCTCAAGAAATATATAATCATAATCCAAAAGCAAAAATTATCATAATGATTAGAAATTTAGTTGATTTAGTTCATTCTCTTCATGCTCAGTTTATATTTAGTGGCGATGAAATTGTTGAAGATTTTTCTAAGGCTCTAGATTTAGAAAAAAGTAGACTAAATGGGAAAAATATACCAAAGCAAACTACAATTGTTAATAAGTTATATTACACAACAAATATATTATCAATTCCTAATAACATTAAATCATATATCAATTTGTTTGGAATAAAAAATATTAGATTTATTCATTTAGATGAGATAAAAAATAACCCAAAAAAAGTATATAAAGATACCTTAGATTTTCTAAATATTGATTCAGCTTTTGAAATTGATACTTTTAAAGTAGTTAATAAAAATAAAGTATATAAATATAGAATTATAAGAGATTTTTTAAAAAAATATTCAATATCTTTAGGAAAATTAAGGTCTGTAATAATAAAAAAACCTTTGGGTTTTGTAAATTTTTTTGAAAACTTAAATTTAAAAGAGCAAAAAAGATTAGATATTTCTAAAGATTTACATGAAAAATTAACCAATGCATTATCTAAAACAGAAATAGAAATAAATGATCTTATTAATAAAAGATAATCATGAAACGTATAGATAAAGCTAAAAAAATTGGAAAAATCTTAGATAATTTATACCCAGAAACTCCAATACCCCTAGATCACTCAAGTTCATACACATTACTTGTAGCTGTAATGTTATCTGCTCAAACAACTGATAAAAAAGTAAATCAAGTTACACCTAATTT
This sequence comes from uncultured bacterium, assembly GCA_964646655.1. Classification (GTDB taxonomy): domain Bacteria; phylum Fidelibacterota; class Marinisomatia; order SCGC-AAA003-L08; family D37C17; genus TMED6. The sequence continues at coordinate 6,098 of CAZYFB010000047.1, read as the reverse complement.
ATTTAAGCATGCTTCAACTCCAGAAGAGATGAGTAAATTAGATGTCAATTTCATTCAAAATTTAATTAAAGAAATAGGCTTAGCTCCAACAAAAGCAAAAAATCTTAAGAAAATGGCAATTCAATTAATCGAAGGTGGAGGAATGAAAGCAGATTGGAATTATTTAGAAAGTTTAGCTGGTGTAGGACATAAAACAGCAAGTGTTGTTATGTCTCAATGGTATGGAATCCCTGCTTTTCCAATTGATACTCATATACATAGGCTGGCATCAAGATGGGGATTGTCTAAAGCCAAAAATGTAGAAATGACTGAAAGAGATTTAAAGAAAATTTGGAAAAAAGAGGTTTGGAATAAACGTCATTTACAAATAATTTTTTTTGGAAGAGAGCATTGTCAAGCTAGACATCATGACCTTAATGATTGTTTAATTTGTTGTTGGGCTGCTTCAAAAAAAAGAAAAATATTGGAAAGAAATAAATAGTAGTTATTATTCTTGCCATAAATTTTAAGAAAATTTTTAAAAATCACCTGCAGTTCTACGAATAGTTATTTCTTCTGTTACGCAATTATTAGGTGAATTCACAGCATGATAAATAGTATCACTTAAATCATCAGCTTTCATCATACCATCTCTTAATTCATCCATATTTTTATCATTCCATATAGGAGTATTTACAGCTCCAGGAAAAACTGAAATTACTTTTATATTATGTTCTCTTAATTCTTCTCTTAACGATGAAGCAAATCCTCTTATTGCGTATTTTGATGAGACATAAGCTGTTGAATTTTTATATGGTTGTAGTCCAGCAACAGAACTAATAAATACAATTTTACCATTATTATTTGACTTAAGTTGATCTATTATCATTTTAGTCATTAAAAATGAGCCTCTCAAATTTGTATTAATTGTATTATTCCAATCTTCAATTGTAGTTTCTGATATATTTTTAAAAATACCTATTCCTGCATTATTAATTAATAATTCTATTTTATCTTTATTTTCTATTTGTGAATATATTTTATTGATAGAATCAGATTTTGAAATATCAGATATTATAATTTTACATTCGCCATTATTAGCTTCGATAATTTCTTTTGTTTTATTTAATTTTTTTTGATTTCTTGATATTAAATAAACTAGATACTTTGATGAGAATTTAATTGCTAAACTGCGACCTATTCCAGTTGATGCTCCAGTTATAATTGCAATAGGTTTATGCATTTTGTGCTATCAAATTTAAAGCACTACCTGCTTTAAACCATTCAATTTGATTTTTGTTGTACGTATGTTTTAATTCTATTAAATCAATCGAACCGTTATTATGTATAATTTCACAGTTTAAATTTTCGTTTGGGTTAAATTGATTTAAGTTTAAAATATTAAATGTATCATCTTCTAAAATTTTATCATAATCAGATTTATCATTAAAAGTTAAAGCTAGTATTCCTTGTTTTTTAAGATTAGTTTCATGAATTCTTGCAAATGATTTTACAATCACAGCTTTAACGTTCATAAATCTTGGTTCCATAGCAGCATGTTCCCTTGAAGAACCTTCCCCATAATTTTCATCGCCAATTACAATGCTTGAAATATTGTTATTTTTATAATCACGAGCAACTTTTGGTGTTTCATTATATTCATGTGTAATTTGATTTTTTACTAAATTAACTTTATCATTAAAAGCATTAGTAGCTCCTAATAAAAGATTATTAGAAATATTATCAAGATGACCTCTAAATTTTAACCAAGGCCCTGCCATAGAAATATGATCTGTAGTACATTTTCCTTTAGCTTTGATTAAAAGTTTTAAATCTTTTAAATCCTGGTTATTCCATTTTTGAAATGGTTTTAATAATTGTAATCTATCAGAATTTGGATTTACAACAATTTCTATGTTCTTTTTTTCTTCATTTGGAGCTTGAAACCCTTCATCTTTTACATCAAATCCATTTGGAGGTAATTCGTAACCGATTGGGGGTGTAAGTTTAACTTTATCACCATTTTCATTTATAAGATAATCTGTTAAGGGATTAAAAGTTAAATCTCCAGAAAGAGCTATAGCAGTTACAATTTCTGGTGAAGCAACAAATGCATATGTTTGAGGATTACCATCCGCTCTTTTTGCAAAGTTTCTATTAAATGAATGAATAATTGTGTTTTTTTCACCCTTATCAGCACCTTCTCTATCCCATTGACCAATACATGGTCCACAAGCATTTGAAAATACACTCGCTCCAATATTATTAAATATATTAATTAAACCATCTCTTTCAATTGTATATCTAACCTGTTCAGATCCAGGAGTAATAGTATATTTTGATTTAGCAAGAATTTTGTTATCTAAAGCCTGCTTAGCAATTGATGAAGCTCTTGAAATATCTTCATAAGATGAATTTGTGCAAGATCCAATTAGGCCTACTTCAACTTTTTGTGGCCAATCATTTTTAACTGCTTCATCTTTCATTTTAGATATTGGTGTGGCTTTATCAGGAGTAAAAGGTCCATTGATATAAGGTTCCAACTCATCTAAATCAATAGTGATAACTTGATCAAAATATTTTTTAGGATTTTTGTATACTTCAATATCTCCAGTCAAATGTTCAGAAATTTGATTAGCCATATCTGCTACATCTTTTCTTCCTGTAGATTCTAGGTATCTTTTCATTGATTCATCATAGCCAAAAGTTGATGTAGTTGCACCAACTTCAGCCCCCATATTACAAATTGTTCCCTTACCAGTACAGGATAAATTGATAGCTCCATCACCAAAATATTCGATTATATGTCCAGTTCCACCTTTAACTGTTAATATTCCAGCTAACTTTAATATTATATCTTTGGCTGAACACCATCCATTAAGTTTTCCTTTTAGTTCAACACCGATTAGTTTAGGAAATTTTAATTCCCAAGGCATTCCAACCATAACATCAACAGCATCAGCACCACCAACACCAATTGCTACCATTCCTAAACCACCTGCATTAACAGTATGTGAATCAGTTCCAATCATCATTCCACCAGGAAAGGCGTAATTTTCTAAAATAACTTGATGAATTATTCCAGCACCTGGTTTCCAAAAACCAATTCCATATTTATCTGAAACAGATGATAGAAAATCAAAAACTTCTGAATTTACATCCAAAGCATTTTTTAAATCATATTGGGATTCAACTTTTGCTTGAATTAAATGATCTGCATGTACAGTTGATGGAACTGCCACATTATCTTTATTAGCCATCATAAATTGTAAGAGCGCCATTTGAGCTGTTGCATCTTGCATAGCAACTCTATCAGGATTAAAATCTGCGTAATCCTCTCCTCTTTTGTAACTAGACTCAATTTGTTTATTTAAATGAGAATAAAGAATTTTTTCAGATAAAGTAAGAGGTTTATTTAATATATTTCTTAACTGACCAATTTTTTGTGGTAAGTTTTCGTAGTATTTTTTTATTATATTTATATCAAAAGTCATTTTCTATCAAATATTGGAACATTAAACATATTTTACGGGTTAAATTTAGTATAATTCTTTTTTTTTAAAAAGGCAATAAATATGGCAGTTAGATTATTTTTGATGATTTTCTTATTATCAACATCATTTTCATACACAATAAACTATAGTATTGATGTAGCTAAGTTTAATTATGAAAATAATCATTTTAAAATGGAAAATGCTAATTCCACAATTTTAGTTAATGAAAAAGTATATGATATTCATCGTATTGAGCTAATTGTATCAAGTGTAAATGATATAAAGTATACTATAAAAAATATTAAATGGAACAAAACAGATCAAGAGATTTCAGATTTTCATACTCAAGAAACTATAACGATTGGAGATATCTTTAATTTTAGAAGTTGTCCTCATGTATATGTTGATATATTTCCATATAAATTAGAAAATAATTTTATCTACTATATTGAGTCAATTGAAATTGAATTTAACATAAAACAAAGTAAAATTAAACAATCATGTTACCCAACAAGCGAAATTTTAAATAAAAATTTTATATCTAATGAACAGTTGACATCAATGAATTTGAATGAATTTGAATATTTGATTATTACAAATGAAAACATGTTGGAAGCTGCAAAAAAGTTGGAAGAGATTCATGCTGATTTAAATCTAAATATTGTATCTATTGATTTTATTACTTCTATATATCCTGATTTAGATGATGAATATGCAGTAAGAGAATATATTTTGTCACAAATTGATATATTTCCACAATTAAATTATCTTTTAATATTAGGTGATGAAACTATTGTTCCACCAATTTACAATAGTTCTGTTCCATCTGATGATTATTATTCATCTTCTAGTTTATTTGCAGCAAACCCTCAGCTATCTACAGGAAGAATAACAGTTACAAATAATATTGATGCAATTAATATTATAAATAACATTCAAAATTATATTCAAAATTTATACTTTCCTATTGATGGTAATAATTTATGGCGTATGAGTGTAAATCTGATTAGTGACGATGAGAATAATCCTAATCCAGATAAATATCCTGAAATTAGCCATACATATAATTCAAATTTAATTTATCAACAAATTAGTAAAAATTTAATTACTAAAACTTTTTATGGCATCAATTATGATCCTATTCAGGCATCTGATGGTTTGCTTCATTCTCAGCTTACAGAAAATTTAATAGAAGATATAAATCAAGGTTTAGCAATGATTAATTATATTGGGCATGGTGATTATAATACTTTAGCTGATGAAAGAATTTTAGAGCTTAGTAGAGATATTAATTTGTTTGATATAAAAAATCATAATTTACCTATATGGGTTGTTGGAACATGTTCATTTGGTGAGTATGATGGAAAAAACTCAATGGCTGAAGCTTTATTGTTAGAAGAAAAAAGTTCTATTGCTATTATTTCTACAACCAGGGGTATTGGCGAAACATCAAATATTAACTACTTAACTAAATTTTTTAATCAAATAAATGAATACATAGATTCGGATTTTGATCAAAGAAGGCTAGGAGATATAATAAGAGATTCAAAAAATAATTCAAGTTCAGAACATTTATTTCATTTATTTGGTGATCCTGCTTTGCCCTTACCATTTCCTAAAAAGGGTAATTTCATCAATAGTGAAATTCCTGAAAATTTATCTATTGGACTTGAAACATTTATAAACGTGGGTATGAATGACGCAAGTATTTCAGTCTTTGATAAAGAACAAAATATTACAAAATATTTTGAAGAAGACACAATTACATTTAAATCCCAAGGACAAAATATCTATTATGGTAATTTTTATAATAATGTATGTTTTCTAACTCCAATTGATGCTTCAGAATGTGAAGATTGCGCCTCTATTTATGTGCAATTAAAAAACAATCCATCACATTTAAGTCAAAATATTTTTGACTTAGATATTATTTTTAATCAAGAAAATAATGAAATTAATTTAGATAATGAAGGTCCTATTATTACATTTTTAACTGAAGACAGAAGAATATTAGATAATGGCGATGAAGTTTTTGAAAACAATAATATTATTGTAGAGGTTGAGGATTTATCAGGTATTAATTTAATGGATGGTTTAGGTCATAATATAAGATATTGGTTTAATGAACAAGAAAATCAGACAATTCTTGATAATCAGGATTTTTTATACACATCTAATTGTGATTCAGTATATATTGGTCAATTTGAGGTAAAATTAGAAAATTTAAATTACGGTTTAAATCAATTTTATGTAGAGATTTGGGATAATTTTAATAATAGATCAACTAACTCAATAGATTTGTTTTTAGAAAACAACTCATTCAAAGCTTTTGATGTATTCAATTTTCCAAACCCCTTTAAAGAAAAGACATTTTTTACATTTAAGACATCCACGTATCCGGTCAATGTAAATATAATGATTTTTGATTTATCAGGTAAAAAAATAAAATCTATTAATAATCATGAATGTTTATCATCTTTTTGTACTGTTGAATGGGATGGAAAAGATAAATATGGTAATAATATTAATAATGGAACATACATTTATAGTTTAAGTATTTATAACACAAATAATAGTTTTAAAAATTTATATAAATTATCAAAATTAAAATGAAATATATATTAG
>CAZYFB010000046.1:0-10098 GCA_964646655.1 uncultured bacterium | reverse complement strand
AAATCTTGATATAAACCTTCTTTTATAGGCTTACCATATTGCTCGTAAAAATCTGAATATTTATCTTCATTTTTTGAAAGCTTTACAAACTCATCAAGAATTTTCTTAACAGAATTACTTTTTATCTTAGATAAAACTCTATTTTGCTGAAGAATTTCTCTACTAACGTTTAAAGGTAGGTCTTCTGAATCAATAATACCTTTAACAAATCTTAAGTATGTAGGCATTAACTCCTTATCATCATCAGTTATAAATACTCTTTTAATATATAACTTTATACCTGATTTATAGTCTGCATTATACATGTCAAAAGGTGCTTTTTTTGGTATAAAAAATAGTGTAGAATAGTCTAAAGTTCCTTCAGCTTGAGTATGCATATATATCAATGAATCATCATTATCATTTGAAATTGACTTATAAAAATCATTATAATCTTTCTTTTTAAGGCTAGATTTAGATCTTTTCCAAAATGCAGAGGCAGAATTTATCTGATCAATCTTAGTTTCAACTTTATCTTCTTCATTTTTTTCTTTATCACCATAAACTGTTTCATCATAAGTTAGAAATATAGGAAAAGAAATATGGTCTGAATATTTTTTTATGATTGAATCAAGTTGCCATTTAGATGCGAATTCACTTCCTTCATCATTTAAATGAAGAATAACTGTTGTTCCTTGACATTCTCTGCAGCTTTCTTCAATTGTATAGCCTGTTTTTCCATCGCTAACCCAAAGACATGCTTTTGAATTGCCAGCTTTTCTTGAAATTACCTCTACTTTATCAGCCACCATAAAACTTGAATAAAAGCCTACTCCAAATTGGCCAATTAAATTTGAATCTTTCTTTGAATCACCAGACATCTTAGAAAGAAAGTTTTTTGTTCCAGATCTTGCAATTGTACCTAAATTTTGATTTAAGTCTTTTTTATCCATACCTATACCATTATCAGAAATAGTTATAGTTTTATTTCCATCATTATCTTCAAATGAGATGTCAATTCTAGGTATAAAATCAGTATTTTTAAACTTATCATTTGTTAAGGTTAAAAACTTAAATTTATCTAATGCATCAGATGAGTTAGATATTAATTCTCTTAAAAATATTTCTTTATTTGAATATAAAGAATGTATGATTAAATGAAGAAGTTGATTAACTTCAGTTTGAAACTTTTGCATTACTAACTATTCTCCTATAAACATATTAATTAAAAATTGTTTTTATATATACTTGTAATTTATTTAAAACAAAGGCATTAATAAAAAAATTATTTTCTTATTATTGCTATTTTTTTTGATAAAGAATTTCCATCTTTATAACTTAATACATAATAAATACCAGATGATAAATATTTTCCATTATCAGATTTTCCATCCCAAAAAATAATATTTTGATTAAAATCTAAATTGTCAAAATGTTTAAGAACTTTACCATTAACTGATAATATTTTTACATCTGAACCTGTTAAAATATTTTTTATTTGCATTGGTTCATTAGAGGGCACTATAAATGGTAGTGGCGTAATAAACAAATCTTCTTTTTCGGAGTTCTCAACTGAAAAAGGGGTTTCTAAAATTGAAATACCTTGATTTGTTGCAAAATAAACCAAACCATCATCATTATCAAATGCTATATCATAAACAACATCTGACAGCAAAGAACTATTATTTTTTGTAAAACCAAATCCATCAGGCCAAAGAGTTGCATTATTTTTTATAACTCTTACCCCATTATGCCTTGTTATAATCCATGCATTATTTTGAGAGTCAACCCTAATTTTATCACCTTCTTGAAACCCAAGATTTGTAAAAAATGGAATAGGATAAATTTCAAGCAATTGTGTATTATTAAGTATATAACCTTGAGCTCCCTGCGGTGAAAGAATCCACAGGATATCTTGATCATTAATATTGCCTATATCTAATGACCATACAGTTGAATTTTCTCCATTTGGTAAACTTTCTAAATTAGCTGGATCTAACCAAAAAATACTATTTTCATAATTACTAAAATCTGTTGCATTTAAATAAGATTGAGTGAATTGAAGCGCTTGAATGCCACCTTTTGAAAATTCATCAATGCAACAGTTATTATTTGTATTTTCATTTTTAAAACCCATCCACAATCTATTATATTTATCAAATGCAATTTCTGTAGGAATATATGATGACTCATTTTCAGAAAAAATGTGCATCCAATGTTGATTGTTAGTAGCTATCTGAACAGATAATGGATGATTAAATTTTTCAGAAAATGGATTTACCACCCAAATATTACCAGAATTATCTTTTTTAATTTGATGAGTAACCATATAACTATCCAATACATTTTCATTTGATATACCAAATAAACCATCAAAAGAACCATAAGGATAATCTGTACTTTGAATAAATTCAGTTTTTGAAGTGTCATATAAAAAATATTCATTATTTGTAATATCAACCTCTATTATAGATGCCATTTTCTCTGATAAATCTGGCTTTATTCCACTATTATTAAACATTATATTTCCAAAATTATTTTCAACAAGAGACCAAATCATTTTATCACTTACCTTATAATCTAAAATTGTAATTTCAAAACTTGCATTGTTAGCTAAAACTGATAAAGGATAATTGTTAATACTATCATCATTTATATAAAAATAAAAAATATCATTTTTCATAATGAAAAAATGTGTTTTGTTTACACCAGCTAGAGATCCATCATCTAATAATGTAATAGCTTCATAGCTATTTTCAAGCAGAGTATTTGGTATATAAAAATCTGTATAACCTTGAACAAGATTTGTTTTAGAAATACCACCATTTTTAATTGCAATAGAAAGTATTGATTCAGATATTTGAAAATCATTTATTAAAAATATTTCATTAGTTGAAAAAATACTTTCAAAATTAGAATTTAAAAGCTTATAACAATCATAATTTGTACAAAAAAATAAATCTAAATTATTTGATTTTATATCTAATGGTTGTGAGTCAAAAGTAATTAAACTTTCAGCAATAAAATCGATGCTACAAAAATATAATTGATTCATAGTTGATAAATAAAATCCATTTTCAATTCTATGTAAGTGTATAATAGCTTCGTCACCAATAAAAGCATCAAATGGAATTTTAGTCCATGATGAACTAAAATTTAAATTATCTTCCTCAAAATTTGCCACAAAAACACCATTATCAGTAGTAACATACAAGTTCTCTCTATAAACATCAATATCACTGATTTCATTAAATTCTTCGGGAAAATCATTTGAATTGTAATAATCTAAATAAAATGGAGTTTCATTTTCATAATTAAATTCCAATATACCATATCCATTTAAATCTTTGTATATAGAAAAAACTCTACTTGAATCAAATGCAAAATCTAAAATATTATCTAAATTTTGAAGTGAATATATTGAATCATAAATTAAATTATAATCTTTATCAATTACTTGAATTTTTGAGTTTTGAGAATCATTACCAATCCATATGTTATCATTATGGTCAATACCAATGACATTAGTGTTAATATCATTTAAATTTTCTTTCAGTATATTAATTGAACTACTCAATTTTAATAATCCACCAGATGTTGCTCCAATAATACATCCTTTTGAATCTTCAATGATTGATTGAGAGTTAAGTACAGAAGTTATTGAATTCCAATGGTTAGTATTTTGATAAGATATTAATAATGATGAAAATACTAAAAAAAATAAACTATTTTTTATATGATTCATATAGTTTCAACATTTCTAATCCAGTTTTCATAGCTTCACCACCTTTATTCTTTTTTGAAACATAAGCACGCTCAATTGCCTGCTTCATATTATGAACTGTCAACACACCAAAAATAACTGGTATACTGTTTGTAATACTTAAATGCGAAATAGAATTAGCAACAGAAGAAGAAATATATTCAAAATGATCAGATTCACCTTTGATTAGCACTCCTAAAGCTAATATCAAATCAGGCTTTTCATTTTCAATAATACAATTTATCATTCCTGGAATCTCAAATGCACCTGGCACTTTTATAAGATTTACATTATTTGCATTATTATCCTCTTTCATTGCACCCTTAATCATTTGATTAATTAATTCATCATAAAAAGTGCTTGCAACTATGTATATTTTTTTATTTTTCACCATTATCTTCTCCAAGTATAAAGTGACCTAATTTATCTTTTTTAGTTTGAAGATATTTTTCATTACTTTTGTTAGGAGCAATTTTAATTTCTTCTCTTCCTATGATTTCTAATCCATGACCTTCAAGACCTATTATCTTTTTTGGATTATTTGTCATTAATTTTATTTTTCTAACACCACACTCCTTGATAATCTGTGCTCCAATACCATATTCTCTTAAATCTGCAGGAAAGCCTAATTTTTCATTAGCTTCAACAGTATCATAACCTTCTTCTTGAAGCTTGTAAGCTAAAATCTTATTTTTTAAACCAATACCTCTACCTTCTTGTCTAAGATAAACAACCAAACCTTGTCCTGCTTTATTAATTTTATCTAAAGCAGCTTCTAATTGCTCACCACAATCACACCTTAAAGATTGAAAAATATCACCAGTTAAACATTGTGAGTGAACCCTAACTAAAACATCATCATCTTCTGTCCATGTTCCTTTAATAATTGCTAAATGATGATCACCTTTTACTTTGTCTTCAAATAATTTTAATGAAAAATCTCCAAATGATGTAGGTAGATCTATATCAGTAAGCTCTTCAACTAACTTTTCTCTGTCATTTCTATACGAAATCAGATCTTGTACAGAAATAATTGATAAATCATACTTATCAGCAATTTCAACTAATTTAGGGCCTCTAGCCATAGTTCCATCTTCATCAACAATCTCAACAATTAAAGCCAAAGGATTTAGATTTGCTAGTTTACATAAATCTATACTGGCTTCCGTATGACCAGCCCTTTGCAAGACACCTCCATCCTTTGCAATCAATGGAAACATATGCCCTGGCCTTACTAAATCCTCAGGTTTAGAATTTTGATTTAATAAAACTTGCAATGTTTGCCATCTATCTTTTGCAGAAATTCCAGTTGTAATACTATCTTTAGAATCAACACTTACAGTAAAATTTGTTTTATGTTGCTCTGTATTATTTGCAACCATGGGGTTTAAATCTAATTCTCTAGCTCTATTAGAAGTGATTGATGTACAAATTAAACCTCTTCCATATTTCATCATAAAATTTATATCTTCAGGATTTGCTTTTTCAGCAGACATTACAAAATCGCCTTCATTTTCTCTATCCTCATGATCTACAACAATGACCATTTTACCATCATAAATATCCTTAATAGCCTGTTTTATTTTATTCATCTTAATCCTTAATTGGTAATAATTTTTCTATATATTTTGCAAAAAAATCTGTTTCAATATTAACTATATCATTATTTTTTTTATACTTCAAATTAGTATGTTCAAGTGTATGTGGTATTATTGAAATGGATATTGTTCCAAAATAATCATCGTAATCTTCATTTATGCCCGAAATTGTCAATGATATACCATCAATGGCTATCGAGCCTTTTAAAATACAGTATTTTAACCATTTCTTTTTAATTTTAACATTTAGAAGCCAATTATCATCTACTAAATTATTATTAAGTATTACACCTGTTGTATCTACATGACCTTGAACGATGTGACCGTCTAAACCATCGCTCATTTTAAGAGGTGTCTCAAGATTTACTTTTTCTTTTAATTTAATAGTATCAAGATTAGTTTTATTTATAGTCTCTTCAACTACATCAAAAAAAATTGAATTATTTTTTTCATTTTTTTTAACCGCAGTCAAACAAACACCATTTACACTTACACTATCTCCAATATTAGTTGAATTGTAAAGATTTTTATTTGATGAAATCATTATCTTAAGAATATTATTATTGAGTGTAATATCTTTTATCTCGCCTAATGATTTTATAATTCCTGTAAACATTTTTCTTTCTTTTTATAAATAACTAATTTATCGCTTTCTAAAAATTTTTCATCTTTTAATTTCCAATTATCATTTATTGAAAAAGGATTAGGTGTATCAAGTTCACTTTTAGATGAATCTGAAGTATATTGATAAAATTCATCAATTAATTCTAAGTCTAAAAAAGATTTAATAGTACTTGCACCACCTTCTATAATTAATGATGTTATTCCAAGCTCACCTAATCTTTTTAAAATATCTTCTGGATCTAGTTTTCCATTTTTCTCAAGTACAGAAATATAACTACAATGTGATGTTTTATTATCTTGAAATTTTAATTTGCTGCATAATATAATTGTTTCTGATTCTTTGTCGTTTAATAATTTAAAATTATATGGCAGTGTTCTATTTGTATCTAAAACTATTCTTTTTGGATTTGAACCTATAATTTCTCTAACTGTTAGTGAAGGATTGTCAGTTAAAACTGTATTTTTTCCAACTAAAATTGCATCTACTTCAGATCTAAGTTTGTGAGAATTTAACTTTGAATTTTGACCAGTTATCCAAATTTGAGATCCTTTTTTTGCAATAAAACCTCTGCTATCCTGAGCTAATTTACCAATTACATAAGGTCTTTTATATTTAATCCAATTTAAATAACCTTTATTTAATTTTATTGATTCCTCTAATAAAATATCACTCTGTACAAAAATTCCTTTACTTTCTAAATAATCTACGCCTTTTCCATTTACTTTTTCATTTGGGTCTAACATTGATATATAAACATCACGAATTCCATTTTCTGCTATTATATTACAACAAGGTCCTGTTTTACCATGGTGTGAACAAGGCTCTAATGTTACATATAAGGAGGCATCAGTTGGGTCCTCAATACAATTTTTAAATGCATCAATTTCTGCGTGATTTTCACCAAATTTTTTATGAAATCCCTCACCAATAATTTTTCCATTTTTAACAATAACACAACCCACCATTGGGTTAGGAGATACATTACCTTGTCCCTTTTTGGCTAGGTGTAAAGCTCTAAACATATATTTTTCATGAATATTCAAACTATTCACCTTATGTCTTCTAAAATTAAATCTACTAACAACATGACATCTAAAACATTAATATCATCATCATCATTAATATCTGAAGTCCACCATAATAAATCATTATAATCATCTTCATTTAAAATCAACTCTATAACAATTAGAATGTCCTGAATATTAAATATTTGATCATTATTTAGATCCCCTTTATTTAATATTTCTTTATAATTATCTTCGCAAATTTGATAAGCTGAAATTAAACAATATTGTGCAACTTCTGAGTGTCCACCAAATTCTTCAGGAGCAAGATATAAATAAATATTATCTGAACCGCTTTGAATGAATGATTCATAAGCAAGTTCAGAATTCTCATGAGGTATTAATTCATCACCTAAACCATGAAATAAATGCATATCAGCATTTGGAGACCAATCCCATAAATTATTTTCTAATAATTTAAGTCTTAAAGGATGATATTGGTCATTTGAAAAATCTTCGATTACAGATGGCAACAATACTTGAATTGGTATTTCAGGCATAATAGAATTAATATAAGATCCAGAGTACTCACCATTAAATAAATATTCAAACATTTCAGCATACTCAGGTAAAAAATATTCACTTAATGTACCAAGTTCATAATAATTGATATAAGGAACAATAACATAAGGTAAATAGTAGGGTTCACCATAAGGTTCGAAAGTAAGCATTAAATCTACCATAATTCCTGACAGATCATAAGGACCTGCCATTGGAAATGAAGCTAATAAATTAAATTCATTTATATTTTGATTTTCCAACATATAGTGAGTAGCCATAGATACATAACCACCTTCAGAATAACCATATAAAATCAAATCATTATTTGTAGTAATAGGATAATAAAAATTTTCTTCTTCATTATCAAAAAACATTTGAGCAGACCTTATTAAATCAATAGTAGTCCATGCTGAAGGATCTTTCATACAATATGGATGCAATATTTCACTTTCTCCTAAACCTAGGTAGTCTGGCTCAAGAAATATGTAGCCTCTGGTTGTTAACCATAGACTTAATACATTAAATCCATTATTTGAAGAAACACTTTGCCTTCTAACTTCAGTACCATGCTGCCAACTTATCATTGGAAAAGCTTGATTAAGATTTTCAGGATAAGCAATCACACCTGAAGCAATAACTTCATTACCATAAGGGTCTATAGTGTTATAAACAACTTTATACATTGAAACATCATATAAAGCATCAGGAGCTAAATTGCCAAACTCGTTATCTAGAATGACTTGAACTTCATTTTTATCAAATGATTCAATAAACTCATGTGATACAAGTTCACCTTGAAATGAAAAAATAGATGATATAAATATAATTAAGTAAATGTTTTTTAGCATATTTTAGTCCTGATTCGCTTTATAAGTATAATATCTTAAAACTTCATATCCAATTATTCCAGCTGCAGTTGCCACATTTAAACTTTGCTTAATGCCTCTCATTGGAATTTCTGCATGAATATCACACATTTTAATTAGTTGATCTGATACTCCATCAACTTCATTACCCAAAACTATACACATTGGAAAATCCCAGTCTTGCTCATATATAGTTTTTGAATTATATGTATGTTCAAGTAAAACTAATTTAATATTTTTATCCTTAATAGCTTGGGCCATTTCAATCGGATTTTCATGGTGTTTCCAATTTACTGTTTTTTCAGATCCTAAAGCAGTTTTAGATAAATCTTTTTGTGGAGGATAACAAGTATATCCGGAAAGATATATTTTTTTTGCACCCATACCATCTGCGGTTCTAAAAATAGATCCCACATTATAAGCAGATCTTACATTTTCAAGCAAAAAAGAGACCGGAATCTTTGGTATGAATTTTAATTCATCAACAGTGGGTCTATCAGCTTTAATATCATCATTAGCTCTTTTTATCAATTTTCAAAACCCAATCTAATTAATTCAATTTTTTTGTTAGATAATTTTTCTAATGATAGATTTGAAAGGTTACATGTGGTCTTAGCACCCTTTTTTATATCCTCAAAAATTATACTTTTTGGAATTTTTACATTTTTAACAAATTCCCAATTTTCAAATGTTAATATTTTATTTAATGCTCCCCTTTTATTGGTCCACTCAATTTTTAATATTCTAAAATCATCTTTACTGATATAAAATTTCATAACTTTTCTTTTATTCTTTGTTTTAAAGGATTTAATAACAAAGACATCTTGTTTATTAAATTTTGATTTTTTTAAAGATACTTCATCTTTTTTAATCTGATTAAAAATATCATCAAAATTTAAAAAACTAATAATATCTAGACCTTCTAAATCATCATCAATAGTCACAATTTCATTATTTAAGGGCATTCTTCTTTTTACAATTACTTTTTCTGAATGATGTGACCAAATTTCAGTATTTTTAAAATCTACAGGTGATAAAAATTTTAAATAGCTATAAAAATTTAATGAGTCAGACCAATGTGATATAAAGGAAAATTTTAATTCAGTCGGATCTTTTGATATGGATTGAATTTTTAAATCACAATCAAATCTAATGTCATAACTTTTCAATCTATTAAAAGAATTATCTAGAATATCATAAATATCTGAGCTACTACTAATAGCAATAGAAAATAGTATTAAAAATATATATTTACAGATTAATTTCATGTAGTAATTATTTCATTTACTTTAATTAATTTAAACTACGTATTTATTAAAATTTTAACATTGATAAAATATGAAAAAAGAGAAAATAATTTTAGTACTTAATGGTGAGCTTCCAAAAAAAAATAAGTTAATAACTATTTTTAAAAACTATGATAAAATTTTTTGCGCAGATGGATCTGCAAACTATTTATTAAATTTTGATATAAATCCTGATTTTATAATAGGCGATTTAGATTCTGTTGATAAAAGTAAATTGCAAACTTATTGTGGTAATATTATTGAGCTACCTGATCAAAATTTCAATGATTTAGAAAAAATTCTTATTTGGTGCATTAAAAACAAACATACCAGCTTAGATATTATAGGAATGGATGGAAAAAGAATAGATCATACTATTGGTAATTTTTCAATTATTTTAAAATTTATTAATAAAA